>CAIMFA010000445.1 GCA_903840185.1 uncultured Lentisphaeria bacterium
AATTGGTTCGTATTCTGAGAGGCTGCCGATACCGGGGTATCGAAGGCCTCGAAGAGTGCGAATCCAAACTCGAAAGATCGCAACCGCCTTGCGGTGAATGTCTTGCGGTTGTATTTTTCCGTTCCTCCTTCCGGCGATATTCATATCGCCTGTCAGTCGGATCGAAAAAATCCAGTCCACAATCCTATTCATCTATAAGTTGAATTTTCAACCGCGCAGAGTATACTTTTCCGTCAATGGCCAGCGCCGGGGTTGACATCACTTTAAATTTCATTATCTGAAATACGTCCGTTACTTTTTCCAGCTCGAATTGGAACCCGTTTTCGAGCAGTGTCTTTTCGGCGAGCTCAGCCACCTTTTTACATTTCGGACACCCTGTGCCCAGAATCTGTATTTTCATAGTTTATTTTACTCCTGTTACTAAATTTAAAATCCATCCGCACAAAGTGAAGAAAATCAGCATGTAAACAAAAAAATAGATCAGCATGCGGGTCTTCATAACTTGTTTAAGCATAACGAACTCGGGAATACTTGCCGCGACCGTGCTCATCATGAATGCCAGCGCTGTTCCGACCGGTAATCCTTTCCGGATCAGAACGTCGATAACCGGAATCACGCCGGTGGCATTGGAATAGAGCGGAATACCCAGACAAACCGCGGCGGGCACGCTCCACCACTGGCCGCCGCCGAGATGCCCGACAATATAAGACTGAGGAACAAAGCCGTGAAGAAAAGCGCCAATCCCGACGCCGGTAATAATCCACAGCCAGACCCGCTTCATGATATCTTTCAGTTCACTGACCGCGAAACGGTGCCGGTCACGAAGCGATAATTTGCCTGAAACAGCACCCGGGACGTCATCGTCCGCCGTCAGAACCGGATCAACTTTAAAAGTCAAAAATCTTTCCGCCTTGATCAGGTCGAAAAATGTCCCGCCGAGAATTCCGGCCAGCATGCCGAAAATCACATAGATCAAAGTAAGTTTGAATCCCAGCAGTCCGCACAGCATCACCACTGCCGCCTCGTTGATCATCGGCGAGGTTATCAGAAACGCCATGGAAATACCGACCGGTATCCGCGCCGAAGTGAACCCTAGAAAGAGCGGAATACTGGAACAGGAGCAGAACGGCGTAACGGCCCCGAAGCCTGCGGCGGCCGCATAGCCGAAAAAGCGGTTTTTGCCTTTCAGGTAATCGCGCACTTTTTCAATATTAAGCGATGCGCGCAGCCAGGCGATCACATAAATCATCACTGTCAGCAGCAGAAATATTTTTATCGTCTCTTCAATGAAAAACTGCGTTCCGCTGGAACAGTTACAGCCTGACGGCAGCCGCAGAATGGAATCAACGACCATCCCGGCAAATTGTTTAAATATATCAAACATTAATGTTTACTCTCAAAATAGGAGATTCATGGAACTCATAATATCAACAGATATAAATAACCGGCATATTGACTGCAATCAAGTAAACTCCGGAATATTTATTTGTTGTTTGTGCCGGTCAGGCATTATGTAAAGTTTATTCTACCGCCGGACGGGAGGTGATTTTAACCTCCAAATTATTACATGTGTCCCAGTCGTCGGGCAGTGTTTTCGTCATGACATAAACCTGATCCGGTCTGGAATTAAACGCCGGAGTGACCCCGTTGCCGAAAACACTGTTATAAAGCAGAACATCATCATTCTGGACCAGCGCAATAGAGAAATCAGCGTCGCATTTCAATTGCTTTGCAGGACGGATATAAGCCTTCAATGTTTTGTCCTGAATCTTTATTTTGACTTTGAAGTCCGGATTGTCGATGTCCACGGAATCGCCGTACTGGTCCCATTCCTCCTCATTTTTCAAGGTAAAAATATTGTCGGGCAGGCTTTGCATTAAAGTTTTTGCATACAATACCAGATGTTTGCCATGACTCGCGGTAGAATAGATGACTTTGTAGCCGTCAAGCAGTATTTTCCGCCGCAGCCGGTCCATTTCCTTTTTATTGGTAAATTCCGTATTCAAGTTCATCAACACATAATTCTGCAATGGTGTGAATTGCGGATAAACTTCGTTCCGCAGAATAAAATGCCCTGCCAGATCCATGGTCGCGTTAAGGGGAATCTTTTCCGGGATAAGCGCTTTAATATCGGCAATTTCACCGCTCCAGCTCCTTTTGTCGAAAATCGGCACATATGAATTTTTACCTAGAAGGCACTGTCCGCAAAAATAAAAAGCCAGCAGCGATGTCGCGATCGTCCCGGTCATCACAGCGCCGGCAAGGGGGGTTCTGCAATTCGCCGCCGCCGGAGTCGCCAGAAGTCTGATGAGCGGCAGTTTCCGTTCATCCGTGTTATTAAGCTTTTCCAGCGCGAAAACGCAGTTGACGAAGATCAGCGCCAGTATTTCCGTCTGGTATTGCATACAAATATTCTGTAACTGATTACTGCTCTGGAGGCAGATGAAAACAAAAGAAACAATTCCGCCTGTCAGCAGAAGAGGACGGCTGAGGCTGAGCAGAAAAAGCGGCAGTAACAGCAATATGCCGAAAAGGATGCATTCCGGACGGAACAAATGACCCCAGAAAAGTTCAGGCTTGAGCAGCGGAGACAAGGCGATTTCCTGCAATGAATGTCCAAGATAATCAAATCGCCCGGCGTAGTCATATACCGCCTGCCCGGAGATCGACGGGATTACCAGCTTGACCACTGTCAGCCAGTATACGACGCCTGTAACAATCATCCATAGTCCGGTCTTGCGTCTGCCATACAGTATGAAAGCAAACCCCATGCCAACCCAGAAGGCCGGTACTGTTTCCTTGATCAGCAAAGTCAGTCCGAAAACGGCAAAGGCCGGAACATATCTGCCTTTCTCATAAAGGATGAAAAATAAAATCAGCAGCGGCAGGAAGAAATAAATGTCGTGAAAACCGTAAAACAGGGTAAGATTCATATTGATCAAAGATGGCGAAAAAATTACACATCCCGTCAGCATCAGGGCCTGGATTTCCGGGATTTTTCTGCTTTTTGCAAAATAGTAAATCATTGGACCGCAACTGAATATCAATATGGAATTTAAAATAAAAAGAGCGTATTTGGAGTAAAACAGCCAGATATATGGCGCCAGCATTAAAATGGATGCCGGAGAAAAATGGCTGCCGAGAAATGACGGCTCCCCTGCATTGGTGACAAAGCCGTTGCCTTTTAATACATTGTCCGTGACGCTTAGATATACTCCCCAGTCAAAATATGTCAAATAGAGAGCATCCAATGCGAGGAATTGCATGTAGAACCCGTTGGCTATCATGCCGAGCAGAAGGATGATCAGATACACGCGGAGATTGCGGACAGTTTTAGCTTTCAGCCCGATGACTGCATCAGGCTGTGCGGCAAAGCAGGCGGCGGCGTATCTGAAAACCACGATTCCAGTGATAAAGATAAAAATGACCGGGCACCAGAAATTTGCGGGTAAAACCGGAAAAACTGCCAGACCGGCCAGAGGGAGCATAATCCGGCAGTATTCCGCATCCGCGGTATTTCCACATTTTTTATAATAAAATTTTTCCAGCAGAAACATACATAAAACTGACGGCAGAATAAAAAACGCCAGGATATACACTGGACTCAGCGGGATCTTCTCTGTTACTGCTTTATACAAAAACATGTCCATCAGCTTAATCTGATAAAAATTCACATAGACCGCATAGCCGGTAAGTGCGCCGCAGATTAAATTAAAGGCTTTTATCGCGGCAGGACGCTGAAACAGCGTGGAGATTTGCATCGTATTAGTCCCTTAATTTCTGATTTTATGTATTTAAAGTAGTTTGTTTATTTGATCTAATCAACTTCTGTTTAACAGATAAAAATCAGTTTTTCACTTGATTTTCCGGCTTTTGCTGGCATTATTATAGCTCGCTGATTTTTGTTTAACAAACTTTTTTATAGAAAGGTGGAAATAATGGCAGTCAGTTATAAAGATCTGGGCCTGGTAAACTCTAAAGAGTTGTTTGCCAAGGCAGTAAAGGGCGGATATGCTATTCCCGCTTATAATTTTAATGACATGGAACAGCTGCAGGCGATCATCATGGCCTGTACCGAGACACAATCTCCGCTGATTCTTCAGGTATCCAAGGGCGCGCGCAGTTATGCCAATCAGACGCTGCTGCGTTATATGGCTCAGGGTGCGGTTGAATACGCCAAGGAACTCGGTAAAGGCAAGTCCATTCCGATCGTTCTGCACCTGGACCACGGTCCGGATTTCGAAACCTGCAAAAGCTGTATTGACTACGGTTTCTCCTCGGTAATGATCGACGGATCGCATCTTACTTTCGATGAAAACTGCGCTGTGACCAAAAAAGTGGTCGAATACGCTCACGCCCATGACGTTACCGTTGAAGGCGAACTCGGCGTTCTCGCCGGCGTTGAAGACGATGTTCATGCCGCCGAACATGTTTATACCCAGCCGGAAGAAGTTGAAGAATTCGTAAAGCGCACCGGCGTTGACAGCCTGGCGATCGCAATCGGCACTTCTCACGGCGCGTTCAAATTCAAGCCGGGTTCCGATCCCAAGATCAGACTCGACATCCTCCACGAAATCGAAAAGCGCATTCCCGGCTTCCCGATCGTCCTTCACGGTTCATCTTCCGTTCCGCAGGAACTGGTCAAGATCATCAATGATAACGGCGGACATCTCAAAGATGCTATCGGCATCGGCGAAGATCAGCTCCGCGAAGCCGCCAAGTCCGCAGTCTGCAAGATCAATATTGACTCGGACGGCCGCCTGGCAATGACCGCCGCCATCCGCAAAGTCTTCCACGATCATCCGGAAGAATTCGATCCGAGAAAGTATCTCGGACCGGCGCGTGACGCGCTCAAACAGCTCTATGTCAACAAAAACATCAATGTCCTCGGCTCTGCCGGGCATGCGTTTGATTGATCCGGGGTTTTAAAGGTTGATTCAAAGAGCGGGTCTTAAGGCCCGCTCTTTTTTTGTCTTTAAGTGTCCTGTAGCCGGGTTCAGTTGCAAACACCGGGTATTTCCCGTATATTAACAATAAATCTATATGAGGCATCGGTAAAGCAAATGATTGATACAGACAAGCGCGGGGACGTATTGCCGGTGTGGCACCAGTCATTCGAGGTCAGGCACAGCGAAGTTGACGCGAGCGGCCGCTTGAAACTGCGCGCGCTGGCGGATTATTTGCAGGAGGCTGCCGCCAGGCATGCCGCGCATATCGGCGTCGGGGTTGATGATCTGGCCTGCCGGAATCTGCTTTGGGTCTTGTCCCGGATTGTTATTATCATTGAAAATTTCCCCGGCCCCGCCGAACAAATAAACGTCGAAACCTGGCCGAGGTCTCCCGAGAAGCTTTTCGCCATGCGCGAATTTGTTGTTCACGGGAAGAATGGACTGCCGGTCTGCCGGGCGTCCAGCGCCTGGCTGCTGCTTGATGCAAAAAATTTCCGCCCGAAAAAAATAGAAACGCTGGGTTCAGTAATCCCCCGGAATGAGGGAAACCCTTTTCTGGTCAAGACTCTGGCAAAGCTTGAGCCGGTCGAATCCACAAAAATGTTTACGCAGCAAATCAGGCCTTCCGCCATTGATATTAATGGACATTTGAATAACGCGGAATATTTTGCGCTGGCGCAGGACGCGCTGGCTGCTAAGAATGGCAGCGGGTTCACTATTCGCGAAATCCGCATGAATTTTGTTTCCGATTTGAAATCCGGCGAAGCTGTAACTGTTTTTTCTGGAAATTGTTCCGTGGCCGGAAAGTATTATGTGGAAGGCAGGAATGAGTCCGGTAATATAGC
>CAIMFA010000446.1 GCA_903840185.1 uncultured Lentisphaeria bacterium
CGGCTGAAACTCATTTTCAATTTTGACCAGTCCGGTTATCGCCTCGTCAAAGGATTTGTAACGTCCTGTTCCGACGCCGGCGACAATAGCGGCACCCAGTGCGCCGCATTCTTTGATCTGCGGCTTGATGACCGGAATATCAAGAATGCCGGCAATCATCTGCCGCCATGCTTCCGATTCCGCTCCGCCGCCGGAAACGTGAACACTCCGGACCGGACTGCCGCCGGAGCGGAGCTGGTCCAGCGCGTCTTTGAAGTAAAAAATGATTCCCTGAAGCGCGGCGTTCAGGATATCCGCGCGGGAGTGAGCAAACGACAATCCGCAAATGGCTCCCCGTCCGCCTGAGGCATAGTCCAGCGGGCCGGTTTCGGCAAAGTAGGGCAATACTACCGGAGTATCTTTCGTCCGACTCAATTCCTCAAACATGCGCGAATACGCGCTGCCGCCCTGCAGATCGCGAAACATCTCGTCCCGCAGCCATTTGATCAGCGCACCGCCGGAACCGTGATAGATAAAGCTTACATATTGTTCCGGTATGGCATGATTTTCAATATTAACTCCAAGCCTGACAAACGGCGAACTGGCATCCGGATGCTCATGAGCCATGACCATGCAGGCATAAGTGCCCAGACCCAGCATGGCCGTTCCGGCTTCGCTGACTCCGGCTCCCAGCGTGGCGGCGCACTGGTCATGGGTTCCGGTCACCACCTGGACATCCGGCGGCAAGCCGAATTCACTGCTCATTTTTCCGGATATAGTGCCCAATGTTTGTCCGGAAGGCAGCAAATCCGGTAATTTTTCCAGATCAAATTCCGCCGCGCCGGCAATTGCCTGCGACCAGCAATCAGCTTTGTAATCAAACAGCAGCGTGCGGCAGGCCAGGGAATAATTTGCCGTCATTTTACCGGTCAGCATGTAAGTGACAAAATCGGCCCACGGGAGAAATTTAAATGTCCGTTGATAGAGTTCAGGTTCTTCGGCTTTAATCCGGCAGAGATTCGGCAGTGCGTAACCGGTTCCGGCCGGTTGTCCGGTAATCCGGTAAATTTCCGCCGCCGGTATTCGAGCGGTCAACCGGTCCAGATATTTCGCGCCTCTGGTATCCGTTCCCAATACGGAGTTGCCGCAGATGCGGCCATGACTGTCAACCGGCACCATGGCTTCGCCCATCGAGGCCACAGAAAGCGCTTCGATCCGGTCAGTTCCGGCTTGCCCGGCACAGGAGGATATTACTTGTCCGACCTTGTTCCAGACATCGGCGCTGTCCAGTTCCGCCTGACCGGGCAGCCGCCGGATGATGTCATATTCGCGGTAATCCGCGGCAATGACCGTTCCGGCGGAATCAAACACCGCGGCCTTGCAGCCGGTGGTCCCGACATCTATGCCCAGCAGACTCATGGCGGTATCCTCCGTTATTTGCGCGCGAAATTCGCGTAGTTCAGTGTCTCAAGAATCTCCAGCATCATGTCGGAAGCCTTGTCGATGGAGTCCATCAGATACTGGTTCGACTCCACGGCTTCGAAGTCGCCGCGGGACACGGCTTCGGCGCGTTTAAACAGATTTCCGGCGGCGTATTTCCCGGCTTCGCGGGCGATTTTCGTCCACATGTTAACGCGCACCACGCCGTCACCGGACAGGCTCAGCATCTGATCTTTATTCAGCGAAGATGTGCCATGCAGCACCAGCATCTTCCGGCCAAGTATGGAAGTCAGGCCCCTGGCACGCTCCTCCAGATACTTTACACTGCCGCTGCCGGACGCCTGCTGCTCAGTTCCAAGGTCGGCCACGAGGAAGTCAATGCCGGTAGCCTTGACGTAAGCGTCAGCCCGTTCAAGATAACCATCGGCGGATGCATTGCCGCTTCTGGCATGTTTGTCGGCCACGACCAGTTCCTCCATGATACCTTCAATCATAATGTTTTTGCCATATTTGCCCACATAGTCGCGGGTCATGGATATATTCTGCTCAGACGGGTAACTCTGAGCGTCGAACATTGCCGAAGCAAGATATTTCGTGCCTTCAGTAAGCGCCCATTCGTCCCGCCCGGGATCGGCGTGGTCCAGATGCGGCAGAACAACTATATTCCGGTACGGCGAATCTGCGCTGTCGCAGAGCACATGGAGGTGCTCCATGATGCTCTGAAAACCCAGTTTGGCGTTCCTGCAGTGAGTAACCCGCTGCGCCTGCGGCATGTAGGGATAGTTGAAAGTCATGGCGACCGCCAGCGGAACGCTCCCGATCTGGTATTTGTCGCAGAGTTTTTTCGCCGCCAGGAGGATAGCTTCGGTGTTCCAGTGGCTGGCAGTACAGAAAATCGCCATCGCTGCATTATTTTCAATGACTTTATCCACCACTTTCAGGGATTCTTTTCTTGCGGTTATAATCGGCATTGGTTTATTCCTTCCCGTTGCGGATAATCCGTTTAATCGTGTCCAGGCCAGGCGACGCCGGATCGAATTCCAGACTGTCGATGTAACGTGACGCTTCATAAAGCACCGGCGAGAAGCTGCCGTAAGCTCCGACGACATGGTGGATGTAAGGCCCGTAGATAATTTTTTCCTCCCACAGCGGCCAGTCGTTTACTTCCACATAGACGTAAGTTCCCTGATTGAACGGGCCTTCAACCGTATTGCCTTCGCCGCACAGCAGCGAGTATTTACCTTTGGCCCCGTCCAGACGCGCCAGCGTCACATGGCCGTCCTTCAGTTTCCAGTTGCATACCCCGGGCGCATGGCTGGGCAATACAAAGTGATTGTTGATAATACATTTGCCATCGGCCAGCGACGGCGGAAACGGACCGCAATGCCATAGCAGTTCGGCATTGTCATTGTCCGGGTGCCTGATAGTCAAGTCGGCGAAAAACGTCGGTTCCTTGAAATGGCTGGCACTTTGCAGCATCAGCGAGGTAATCGCACCATGAATATCCGTTTCGCAGGCGACCGGAATGCCTTCCTCGGTCAACACTGCATGGACAAAGCACGAACAGATATTCAATTCCTGCTGCAAAGTATCCCAGCATTGAAATGCCAGAGCGTCGAGACCTTCGTCTTTTACCCATTTGCCGACCGCCAGTTTCAGCACCGCCAACTTTAGAACCAGTTCATCACCGGGAAATTTAGAAAAGTCAGCTTTGCGCTTCAAATTTTCGGCTTCATCTTTTACCGCGGCCGTGACATTACCAAGCAGCGCACGGCATTCATTGACGATCTTGCTCAAATCGATCGGAATGGTTTGAATGCCGAATTTCTCCAGCAGTTCGCCTTCGTTGACAATAACCGAATAGAAATCGCGCGGCCGGGTGGAAACCTGACCGATCCGGGCGGAAGTAAAGTGCTTGACCACATTCGCCGCCCGGACAAAATTGACCAGTCCGTGCTCGAAAACCTGATCATCAATTCTGGAATTTACGATGTAACTGAACGGTACGCCGAAACGCTGCAAGACCTTGGAAGTTGCGAACAGTCCGCACTGTGAATCCCGCAGCCGTTCTCCGTTCGGCAGCGGACTCTCATCGCGCGGGCCCCAGAGCAGGAACGGTTTGGCGATTCGCCTGGCCGCCATCGCCACTGCGCCCTCCGAGCCGAAATTGCAGTGGGGACAAAAGACTGCATCAACGTTTTCGGCGATAAATTTACGTGCCACGCTCTCCGCGTCTTTTTCATCAACCAGCAACCCTTCCGGGCTTAGAAAACTCAGATCGACGATGTCAACATCCGGCAGCAGCGATTTGATTTTCAGTAAAATCAGGTCTTTGTATTTTAGAGAATCTTCCTGCGAAAAAAACACCCGCCGCGTCGGCATATATCCAAGTTTAAACCGTGATTGCATAATCATCTCCCTGTTTAATAAAAGTTGGCACGTGACAAATATATTATAATATTTATTTTGACACGTGTCAACAAGGAAAGATGAAAAAGTTACAAACTATTAATCAAACGGAATTGCCATTCATCCTAAAAAAAGCAGTTGAACCTTGACTTTGGTTTGATATTGTTTAAAATAATAGCCTTATGATAGAAATTAATTTAACGAAAAGTTAATAACAATGAATTGCCGGAAATCCAGCATTCAACCCTCCGGGTCGGCCATTGCACCATGTCTGCACTGTGATTTTGAACTTGCAGTGGTTACCACAGCGGCGATCAAAATCACAGCACATCCACGGCACACTGGCTCGACTGCTTTTTTCAGGCTACTGCAATCTGCATGAATGGCGCATGCTTATTTATCCGCGATCTCGAAGAAGAATGCCGGGCCTTTCTTAAGTGCAGCAGTATCAATCTCGATCTTCATGGTTCCGCTGCCGGCGCTTAACGGAGTAATTTCCTCTTTTCTGCTGCCGTCCAGGGCAAGCGCCCAGATCTTCTTTGAAGCAGCGTCCGCGGTATTAATGGCAAGCGTGAGTTTGCCCGTTTCCACCAGGATCGGCAGTTTGCCGATATTGAACAGGGTCGTGCGGTCTCCTGATGTCTCCAGCCCGGTATTAACCGCGTCGGTGGAATAAATCAGCAGCATCCGTCTGCTCTCAGGCAGTGTTGCGCCGTCGAGAGACGTAAGCGCGACAGTGGCCGAGATCGAGGTATTCTCCACGGTCATATTTTTGAGTGCCGCTTTTTCACCCGCCATCATGCAGACGCCTTCAGTCCGCGGCGTGATGACTGTCAGACGTTTCTGTTTGGAATAGAGGGTAATCTCACGCGTATCGCTCTGGAGTATTCCATCGGTACCGCTGGAAATATTATCCGCCGACAGGATACCTAGTGATTTCATTCTGGCAATTATCGGGTCGATTCCTTTGCTGCTGCCGCTTTCAACTACTGACGCAGCCCACTGCGAAACATCCACAATTCCGCCACCTTCCGCCGGAAACACGACCATATCCGCTTTCCGGTACGGCGGCAGCCCCTTTGGTACAGCGCCTTCATACTGGAGACCGAAACCTGACAGGAGGGCAATCTTGCTCTGCTCGCTGTTCATGGTGCGGTTCATGTTGCCGTTGCTGAAAATATAGCGGTCATTGATTATCATTGCGGTTGTATGCGGAGACGGGGCCACATCGCCGCGCTGATAGAGCATGGCGGCAAGCACCTGACCTGCCCGCGCGACGGGGTCGCGCCCGTGATAGAAACTGAGCATTGGCTGAGCCGTGCGCATAATAACCGGCTGATGCGCCAGGGTGATGGCGCTGAACTTCTGAAGCGCGGAATAAGCCGGGAAGAGCAATCCTTCTTCGTGACGGTATTTCCCCCAGAACACGCAGGCGTACTCCAGATTGAACAGCGGACGGTTGAGATAGCGTGCATCCGAGTTAGTCCGGAAATAGCGCGCATAGGACGACATAATGCTATCCTGCGGCATCACCGAACCGGGGTCGGAATATTTACTGGGATGATTGCCGTAAGAATGCATGGCGACGGCCTGGTTCAGATTGCGCAAAGCGTGACTGCGGAAATACCCCATCACATCGTACTGGGTGGTGAAACCTTTAAATCCGGTTTCACGGATCGCCCTTTCATACCATCCCAGCATTTCCGCTTGCAGTTCAATGAGAAAGGTTCCGGCATCGTTGCCGCGCGGCCCGATCTCCCAGCGCTGCTCCTGTTCAAGAAACGGCACTTGATCGAATGAAAGTATCTGAGGCAGACGCTTCTTATCCGTATTCCACGCCTTCTCCAAAGCGGCAATGGTTCCATATTTCTTTTGCAGGAACTGCTGCCAGCGTTTCGTCATTTCCGGCGTGATAACCGGATCGTCCTTGAAAAGTTTTGTTTCAACCGGAATATCCTGCTCATTTAAAAAGGTGACTCCCACCAGTGCCGGGTCATCGGCAAGCGACATGCCGGTGTAGGGGTTCACGTGCTTCATGATTTTTATCATGCCTGCTTTCCACATCTCCCGCACTGATTGATCGAAAAATATCATTTCCTTCCAGCGGCGCTGCTCGGACACATCCCACGAAAGTCCGCCTTTTTCAAATCCGTAGTATGACATGATGTCAATGAACGTGTAGATGCCGTTGCGTTTCAGGCAGGCAAGAATGTAGTCGAACCTGTCCATCACAACCGGATCAAACTCTGCCGGCGCTTTTGCTTTGCGCATCAGAAAATCGTCGATATTCTGAAAACGCACCATCGAGTACCCCTGCCGCTTGACGAGAGCCGCCCACTGCTCGATATTGCTTTTAGTTTGCTGATCGGTAGTTCCGGCAAGCATCATTTCAGGATAATTCATCAACCAGGACGGTACCTGATTGAAAGCAAGAAAATGAACTGCTTTATCCGGCTGCTTTTCAAAAACTACCTGCCCTTTATCGTTGATAACCGCCCGGCCATACTGTCCAGCCTGACCGGCCCCGGACATACTGCTGAAATCGAGCGCGCTGCCGGAAACAATCTGCACATTCGACATGTCAATGGGTTTCCACTGCGCGTCTTCCTTGAAAATGACTTTAGGCAGTGTCGGCAGCGGCATGTTGCGCGATGAAAGCGTCGCTCCGGTAATTATCCAGACCGCCTTGCCCGATGATTGAAATTCAATAGCGGAAACTTCCGCCGGAATATCGCTGATGTCGAATTTTGAAAGATAAATCCCGACGGTGGAATTAGGGTTGACTTTTTTGACCACCACTGAGGCATTTTCCAGATAACCGGGATTCCACCAGTCCATAACATCGACACCCGAGAGCACTTCGCGGGTAACGGTCTTTCCGCCGGCAAGCGTTATGTTGATCGTACCGATGCGTGAACCTTTTTTCTCTGAATTATAAGTGGTGGTATGCAGCAGATATAAAAATCTGGCCGCGGGCTTTGCGGGGGGTTCGATTTTCGCCGTGAACTTTCCGTTGAAGAGGGTAATTATTGCATGTCCGCCGTTCATGACCGGATCAGCTATTTTGAACTCCATACCGCCAAACTGGGTTTGATGAACATCAAAAGTGCGAAAATCATTATCCGGCCCCTGATCCGACCAGCCGCCGATGCCGTCCCCGGCTTTCTCATCAGCGAAACCCATGTTAGCCACGGAGGCGAGATCGACGAAATGAGCGGGCAGGTTCTTATATTTCTTATCATTCTCTGTCTCCACGAACGCGCTGTCCGTCATCGCCGCCGCCACATCATCAGCGCCGGCCATTCTAGTCATCGCCGTAATGGTTACAGGCACGTCTTTTTTAACGGTAATGAGCTGATAAGCCATGCCGCCGGTCCAGACCATGACTGCGGCAGTTCCGTCGATGCCGCGTTTCCGGCTACGGGGAAGATACCGCGCGAAATCGCCGTCAGGGGTTTTACCCAGTTCCCATCCCTGCGGGGCGGCGGCGGATTTCCCGGCCGCTTCAAAATCGCCGTTCTTAATTGCGCTTCCTTCAACAGTAACATTATCGAAAAGCACGTTAATTCTTTTGAGTTTTTTATTCTCCATCACATACGGGCCGAGCAGCGATAGAGTTACCTGACCGTCCTTGTCAGGAGTAAACCGCAGCGATGAACTTTTCCAGTCCTTTCCGGATGATGGAAGAATGAACGTCATTATCTGTTTGCGTTTTTCCTCCGGCCCCCAGGAACAGGGTTCCAGCATGCCGCCCCCGCATACAGAGGAATTCGTTATGATTATACCGTCATTCGTTCCGTCAATGCTGATGCGCGCCAGTTCCACCGGCTTCTGCGCGAAAAGGGGTGATACGCACAACAGGATTGCGGCAATCTTAAGGCATTTGATTCTTGACATACTGTTTTTTCTCCAAAATTTAAGTGTTACGCACCGGATATTAGTTCCGGCGCATTTCCATTCTATTAAATTATTCCCCTGTTATTGCCGCACAGACAACGACAGGGCCGCCTGACGAAACGAGATCAATCGAAATAATCTTCCAGTCGGGATGTGGATTCTCCCATGCGAAGGTATAAAGTCCGACCCGGTTGCCGGATGACTGGATAAACTCACATGCGACAGGAGCTTCAGGCAGACCGACCGGGCTCCACCAGCCGCCAATGTTTTTGTCGTTGAACAATTCAATGACGGCAGTCCCGCCATTAGCGTAGTGAACTAGATATTCACCCGCTTTCTCCGCAGCTCCCCATGCGGTAGCCTGAAGGAAACATAGCCGCCGCGCCTTGCGGTCAACTGGAATTCCGGTGACCTCTTTCGCGAAATATGGACGGTCTTTGCCCCTGAGGACAATACATGACGGGATTTTTCCGCCCTTGTCATCAATAATCCGGTATGGTACGCCGTTGAAAAACACTTCCCCTTTCGGGATCATGCGCAAGTCGTTTGCACCCTGGTCGGTCCAGCCTCCGAGCCGGTCGCCGTCTTTCTCATCAGTAAACGCCCGGTTGGCAGCCTTCGATATATCGACAAAAAAGCATTTTTTTCGGTCAAGCATGAGAGCTTTCGGTCCGGTTAGAACGGAGGCCCGTTCGCCGTTCCATGCGTCGGACAGAGTGTAACTGAGCAGATTCCGCAAATAGAGGTCAGCGACGGAATCGGTTCCATGCCGCGACACGGCGAGCACCTGCGAGAACAGTACCAGTCCTTTGCCGACTTTCACCTCGCCGGCCACCATGCCGAATACCGGATTGCGCACCCATCCCGCCCCGCCAGTGCCGCCGCTCAGCGCAACACCCTCCGGCATCGGGACAATTAAACTAGAATAGACCGCCTTGCCGCCGGCATCCAGGTATCCTGCTTTCTGTTCCCGTTCGCCGTTCCATATCTCAAAGTGCCATGGTTTCAGGTCGTCGAAAAGGGGATGTTTGATATTAATGACGTCGGCGAAGAGCATTGACCCGCTTGACTGGTACCGGAGTTCCGCGGCAAACGGGATCGGCCCGGCGAACGACTGTTCCAGGCAGACAATTCTGCCGCCGCGTTCCAGCCACGAACGCAGCTCCGGAGCATGTTCAGCAAATTTTCCATCGATAACTCCGGGCCCCAGGATGAGCACGTCAAAATGGTCGAGATTTTTCAACGAGCCGATTTTCTCATGAGTCACGCCAAAGTCGGTCAGCAGGCGCGAGGCTGTTCCTCCGGCCGGAACGTCCACCCGGTCGAACACTGCGACCTTGCGGGTGGTGGAAAGCGGCTTCAGTCCGGTCGACGCAAGGACAAAAAACGGCGAGGCAGACTCATGAATAACCGTATTGCCCTTCAGCAGTCTGGTGCGCAGCAGATAATCGCCAGTGGCTAGACCGGCAGGGATTGGCAGAGTAAACGGAGCAGAAAGGCGTGAGCATTCCCGGACATTACTGAACGGCACAACGATGGACTTACAGACAGCGCCGCTGCTGTCCTCGAGAGATAATTCAACCTTCAATTCCGGCTCCGCGGAAAGATCGTTAAACAGGAATATTTTCGATATGAGCGCGCCGCCCGCGACACCGTGACGGTCGCACATATCCAGAAAAGCCGCCTGCGGAGCAAGCGCGTCACGCAGGGCCAGAAATTCATGGTTTGTACGGCACTTCTCCGCCATCCCGGCTACCAGACTCCGCGTGAGAAATGGATTTACCGGGTCCAGTCCGAAATGCGCCGGATCCAGATCGTGAAGCACAAAACCTTCGAGAAAGTCCATGTCGCGGCGCATCGCCACCGAATAAAGGTAGTTAAGCCTGGCTGTTGACATGGAGGCTGCCTCTTTGCTGATACCCGAACGGATACCGTTGAAAACGGCATAGTAGGAGCGGGCAATGTAGTCATGATATGAAATTGAGCCCGTGTTGAGCGAAATTCCATTGGCCCATTTGACGTACTTTGTCTTGTCAAGTTCCCCGTTCTCCGCAAGACCGGCAATGTCCTTCCTGCAAGCTCTTCCACCCTCGTAGCCGCCGCATTCGCCGTTGATTACCGGTTTGTCAAGCTTGCCGTAGATCCGGGCAAGATGATTGCGCCACGTCCAGTTTTCGCCGCCGCTACCGGCCCAGCCGTTGTAACCGTTGGCGTAATTATGATAGTCGTAATAGTCGGCCTTTAACGGAGTGGACCACATCCAGACGGTTAGGCCTGATGATGGCGTTACCGGCCGCTTCTGCAGATCGCTGGACTTGATAAAGTCGTAAAAGAAGTTCATATAAGCGGCGAGATCGGACTCGCTGCTGCCCGATCGCTTCGAAAAGCCGATTTCGTTGCCCGCCGTGAACATACATACTGCGGGATGATTATGCAGACGACCGAGCCACTGCCGGATTACGGCCGCCTTCGCGGGAATGGGCTTTCCGTCCGCGCCGACATAACTGGCGACGCTGATTGATTTGATCATGTCGGCCCGAGCCTCGTCCGGCTGTAGATCTGTTGAATCGACGGCGAAGTCATCCTCGGTAAGAATTCCCAGTTCGTCGCAGATGTCATAGAATATTTTCGTTTCGGGTCCGTTGTTCACCCGCAAAAGGTTGAAGTTCGCCGCCTTGAAGAGTTTCAACCCTTCGCGAAGCCAGTTCGCCTTGTTGAATGCCAGGATGCGCTGGTTCTGGTTCCAGGAATTGGTCGGATTGCTCCCGTGGAGGTAGACAGGATGCCCGTTCAGCAGAAAACGTCCGCCGCTGACTTCAAAGGTGCGGAATCCGAAACGGGTCTGACCAACTACTGTTCCCTTTGATAACAGCCTGAGCCGGTAGAGAAACGGCGACTCGAGCGACCATGCCGCAGGTTTTTCAATGGTGAAAGAGAATGAGTGGCGGCTGGTGCCGGGAGGGATGCGGGTAACGCCAAGATCAACTATATTGCTTTTCACTTTCTCCGGCGGGGTATAGAACGCGGAAGTGAAAGGTGCGATTTCCGCCTGAAGCGGAAGTTCGGCAGCGGCAGTACCGTCATTATACAGCGCGGCATTAATGCGCACTGCCCCCGTAGCCGGATTGCCGGACACCAGCAGTTCAGTGGTGCGTATTTCACCGGTAAAGTCAATGGTCACGGGGCCGGTGATACCGCCGTCGTCAGGCCAGCGCCTTTCCTCAAGCGGCTGACCGTCATCGAACACTCTTACAACCAGCGTATTCTCCCCGCCGAACACCGCGATTTTCGTAATATCGAATTCAAAATCGTCAAGCCATAGCCGCTGATTGAAATCCCACGGCGGACCGCCATGCGGCGAAGAATTGACGTGAGTTCCCAGTTCCACCCCGTTCAACCACACGCGGCACTCGGTCTGAACGCTGGCGAAGTGGAGAATGGCGCGCATTCCTTTCTTGCCCGAAGGAATACTGAAAGAATGGCGATAGTAACCCAGTCCGGCGAACGGAATCTTGACATTTTTACCCTTCTTGAAATCCGTGGCGATGTTCCACGGCCAGGGTACCGGCAGTTCGCTCCAGGATTTAGCGTCGTAGCCGGGACGGAAATAACCGCTGGTCAGTCCTGCATCCACGGCCGGATTCCGCATGTCCGCTCCCTGTTTGAACCGCATATTTTCACCCGGCTGCGCTTCAAGCAGATTCAATTCAGGCTTGAACTTCCACATGCCGTTCAGATAGAGGCGGTCAATCTGCCCGTAAAAAGCGTCAGACAGCTCGGGCTCAAGTACGATAGCCGCTTTTTGTTCCGGCGTCAGTTCAACTGTTTTTTGTGCAAAAAGAGGAGATGCACAAAAAGCAGCAACTGCCATGAATGCGAAAAACTTATATTTCATAAAGTTATCCCAATGAATTTATGCTTTTAAAGTCAAACTATTAAATCTGTATTACTAACGTACTTCTTAAATTGCATTTATAAAACTCGCATCCATGCCATCGTTAGTTTCCCATGCCGGGAATATCAATCGCATTTGTTCAGTTATTTGTGCGCATCAGGATATAATTGCTGCCAATTCATAAATGATGCTCCAGTTCGGTGATCAATAATAATACCAACCGTCATGTCTGGTCCACATACTCTTGTCGTTCCGGTAAGATGTCCCGTCCACCCACGGGCCGTAAACTGGACTACCGGCATTGGCATACAAACTCATCGCGGCGGTTTCGCCTCTGCCGCTTACCGCCTTTGCGCCGGCCACGTGTCCGTCGACAAAAGCTGAATTACATTCGGTATTGGCCTGATGCGCCGGCCAGAGTATCTGGTCTGTAGTACCGTATGTGTTAGCAGCATTCATCCAGCCTAACGGATTCATATCGCCAAGCTTCCTGGTCGGAATAGCGGATTCAATATACATGATGGTTCGTGAAGGCGCACGGCATTTGGAAAGATTAATTGCTCCTTTGTACCTGGCACTGCCAAGAAAATAACGATTGGAGCCGTAATCACAGACCGCCCAGTCCGACGAACTGATATCGGAAAGACCTGATGTCGGATTGTTCCAGAACTGCCTGTACCATTCGCTGCCGCTTGCTGCTACACGAGTTCTGGCAGGACAGGTCAACTGTTTTTTGGTCACATATTTTTCTTTGACAACCACTCCCGGCCAATAACGGATTTTACCCGCGCTGTCCAGTATGTCGTCTGGCAGAAATGTGTCGTTGTAACTGGGAAGGTAATTATGCATTGCCAGCCCGAGTTGTTTAAAATTATTTTTACAACTGGCGCTCTTCGCCACCTCTCTGGCATTGTTCAGCGCCGGAAGCATAATTCCGGCCAGAATTGCGATGATGGCGATCACCACGAGGAGTTCAATGAGTGTAAAATTTCTCCTGCTGTTCATCATTTTTCCCTTTCTTTTTGGTTGTTGTTCTATACTCTGCACGGCTGAAAATTAAACTATAGATTGCGAAGATTTTGAGAATTGGTTCGTATTCTGAG
>CAIMFA010000447.1 GCA_903840185.1 uncultured Lentisphaeria bacterium
CCTTGGATATTGGATATTCCGTGTTGGTTATTGGATATTCTCCCCGGCTGTTCCTTCTGACTCCTGACTTCCCTGTCTTTTGGGTTGCGTGCTTAGAATTTTTTTTAATTGCGGAAACTCTGAATTAATATGTTTTCCAGCTCAGATTGTTGACGTCGTAGAGCTGTCCGCCGGATGTCCATCTAAACGGCGTATCGGAGAATGGAAAGTTTTTATTTGTTACCGGTACAGTGCCGGCGTGTCCGTCCAGAAACAGGATATTGCATTTATTGAGATGACGCCCGGCCGGCCGACCATAGCTGGTACTGGTGGAATTGGGGCTGAAATCAATGCGCATGAATCCCTTAGTTACGTCGGTTCCGCCGGAGGCCAGGTTGATGTAGCTGTCCATAATGTAAAACTTGATGGAAGGTTTACTTTGCGATGACAGCTTGTAGGAGGCATTAGGCGCGATGGGAGCAGACATATTTTCGTTAATTGCATAGTCTGTGAACCAGGGCCAGCTGAATCCGGTGGGTTGTTCCGGGCACTGGAATTGTTTGCGGGTGACGAATAAACCGGCGTCATTCCGGAGAGCGCCGGAAGTATCCGTTATGTTTTTTCTTCCGACAAGCTGTTCGTTCCAAAGATAGGTAAAGCCGGGGCTGCCAAATGTCGGCAGTAGATAACCATAGTTGGAATCGGTGTAATTTTGTACGGCCAGTCCGAGCTGTTTCAGGTTGTTGTTGCATGATGCCTGACGTGCCGTCATCCTGGCTTTATTGAGCGCCGGAAGCAGCATTGCAGCCAAAATTGCGATGATCGCGATCACCACGAGGAGTTCGATGAGTGTGAAAATTGAAGCTGTTTTTTGTGTTTTCATTTTGCCTCGCTCCATGTTCGTTGTTTACTGTTTCCACCTATAAATATAATAACACGGAAGAGGCAAAAATGGAATGGTAAAAAAAGTAAATACATGTCTGTTTCTGCAAAAAAGTCAACATAGTCCAAAGAAATACAGGTGACAGGCTCGGGAACCACCGGGATACTTTCTGAACCCATTCTATTTTCATCCTGCGTTTCACCTGTCTTTTGCCGGTAGTGATTTGTGGTTGCGGACAGCCTCCATCCAGGCGACGATATTTTCCGGCGGAGTGTCATCCTGCATCTCATGGGCGGCTGCCATCACATAACCGCCGTCTTTGCCCAACGTATCTATCAATTCATGAATAACCGGAGCTATTTCGTCCGGCGAGGCATGGGGAAGAAACTGCTGAACATCCACTCCGCCCCAGAAGACCAGTCTGTCGCCGAAAAATTTCTTCAATCTGGCGGGTTCCATGCCGGCAGCGGAAGTTTGAATCGGATTGAGAATGTCCACGCCGCAGGCAATAACCGGTTCCAGCAGTTTGAAAACTGAGCCGCAGGAGTGATGCCAGTAGTAACAATTTGCTATTTCCTTGGTCCGTTTAATGCGCGCAGTGAAATACGGTGCCACCAGTTCGGAGAACATCTCCGGAGAAATCATCGGCCCGTTCTGAGTCCCGAAATCGTCGCCGCTGACAGCCAGGTCGAGATACGAGCCAAGCGCACCGTAGTATTGCTCAATGACACGGAGCTGGATTTCCAGCACTTTGTCGAAAAATGTACGGATGAAATCCGGATCAAGCGCCATTTTCAAAAGGAAATCGTCAAATCCGCACATCCAGCATCCCAGTTCGAAACATCCGAATACCGGATGATTGCCGGCCACCACATATTTACCTTCGTCTTTCAGCCGTTTCGCCTCTTCAACCCAGACCGCCAGCTGCCGCTCATCGATTTCCGGTACCGGCCACGGATATGATTTCAGATCATCCACGGTTGCGCCATGCAGCGGACTGCCGGTCATCTGCCACTCTCCGTCAACACAATTCGATCTGATTCCCCAGCAATCAACCGTTTCCGCCGGTGTGATGCTCTTCCGGAACGGCGGCAAGTCTGCAATATCGCCTACCTGCCGGAAATCAGTTCCGGCCCATTGCATCAATCTTTCGTCAACCCGAATGCCTCTGGCAGGATCAAGCGGAAACCCCAGAACATCCATCAAACGGTCATGACATTCCGGCCGCATGCCGGTAAGGCAGGTTCCGCCGATATCAATCCCCACCCGGTCAGGCTGTTCATGTTTCATGATTTTAGCAAAACGTTCCCTGCTGTTCATTAGCTTACTCCGCGTGATGGCTTGATCGCTATTTAAGATTGACCTGACAACTTGTTATTTTTTTACCTTTACTCCCGCCATGCTGTGTTTGGGCAGATCCAGCACATACGCACCGTCAACCGGCATTAATGCGGATGTTTCGATTTCAACCGCTTTTTTGCTCTTGCCCCAGTCATCGAAATTCTGCGTGTCGAGCGATTTTCCGGAAAGCATGGACACGGTTGATGCTGCGTTGCCTGCTGTCTTCCAAATCACGTTGACGCCATTTTCCGGATCAAGATTGATCGCTACCAGGTAGCGGTACGAATCGTCTTCGGATGCGAAGAAATATACGGCGGGAACCTGTGTTTCGCCAATGGAAAGAGTCGGAATCCGGCTGGATTTTACCGTCATGCGCTGAGTGCCGAGATTATTACCCCAGATGTGCAACCCGAGAATTGACGGGTGTTTGACAGTTACGCCTATACACCCGTCAGCGTTTAACGGCTTAATGAATCATGTCTTTAAACTTTATATAACGCGTATGCGCGTAAGTTGTTTAGAAGCGTCCGGACGGGTGTCGAGTTAAAGACATTAGAGAAAAAATTCCATAAGGTTGGAACGGCAAAGGCAGCATTATCCATGCGCTTTTTTTAGATACCATCGCTGAAAAGATTAATTACTTTCCATTATAAGCCAAATATCTATAGGCCTCAATCGGCAATATTCTACTCTGATAGTGTTGCGAACAAGGTTGATTGCATGATTTCATGCATTCCGAAATACCGCGCTTAGGCTTGAAATCCTTCAGCAAACTGACCACCTCACATTGGGAGAGGTTGTCACTTCCGGCCATGAGCTTTTCTTCCACCGCCCCCGGCTGCGACCATGCACAGCACCGGAATCAGACAGCTGGACAATACTTTGTAAAACGTGATTTATGCATTTTTATCTCCATGATTAATTACTAAATGGTCCGCTCACTATTAACTTTACCGGCCCGTAAATGCCAAACGGGGCAGGCGCAAATTTGTCGCCTTGAAACGGCCTGATGAAATTCTGCGCCGTGTTCCTGAGCC
>CAIMFA010000448.1 GCA_903840185.1 uncultured Lentisphaeria bacterium
GCAGCGCATTCTTGAGATTGATCCGGAGGACGTCTATGCCTTCAGAACCACAATGTTCGCCTATGAAAGTGATGAAAAAACAGATGAGGCGATGCAGTTCCTGTCAAAGATGATTAAAGACAATCCCTTAATAGCCCGGTTCAACTTTATAAAAATAGATTTCATCGCCAGATACCCGGTCTTCTCCAAAGAACTGCTGCCGACGGCTGAAGCCTTCTTAATTAATTTTGCGAACAGTCCGGATGAACTCAACAACCTGGCATGGGCGCTGATAGACCGTTTCCCGTATCTGCCCGGCACTCTGGAAATAGCCTGGAAGGCCGCTGATAAAGCCTGCAAGACTGTTGAAAAGAATGGTACTGACGAGCAGAAATCAGCCTGTTTCAATACCATGGCGCTGATCTATTATAAATGCGGGATGCTGCAGCAGGCAATTGATACCCAGAAAAAGGTGTCCGCGCTGCTGAAAGATAATACTGCGGTACAGAAAAATTCCGCTAACTCACTAGCATATTACGAATCAGCCTTGAAACTTAAAAAGCAGATAAGCAAATAAACTACTTTCTGCCCGGCGCGGCAGTCTCCGGCAATTCCCTGAAAAGTTTGGGCGGAATATTATCCGCAGTCATGCCGACGTCAATATTGTCAAATTCCACATTGGTACGCCAGCCTGGACCGTACAGTTTCAATTTATTCACAATCCAGAAATCTTTTTCCTTCTTGAATGAAGCAGCTTCAAGCGTACGGTACGGCTCCTCATTTTCAACATACTTCTCCTTGAACCATTCGACTTTCATCGGGAAACAGTACTGACTGTTAAGGTAAACTTTGGCAATCTCTCCAGTCTTCGGCTCCCGCAGAATAAATACCCGGCATTCCGAACCTTTGATATCTTCACGCGCCAGCTCTTTCTCGAAATTCCAGTAAAGGAAACTCATGGAAAGATCCTGTGCCCGCAGGCCGAATTCACTGAGCATTGACTGCTTGTAGCCGGCCGGATTCAAAGGGATAACAGTGGTGCTGTCATTCCCGGCATACGCCTGACCCAGCGTATATCCTTCCTTGTTGTCAATTATCACCTGTGCCAGCATCCGGTCTGGATTGAAAGCTATCCCCATGTATAATGGAGCGCTGGCCGTATCCGAACCGCTCTTGCGGTGAACGACTTTGCCGTCCATAGTACACCATGTGCGATTGTCCGGATTACGGGCTTTAAGCAGAAAAGCTTTGGAATCAAGTTTATCAAGCCGGTTTTCAGCGCTTACAGCCAGAACAACGGCAGTAACAAGCAGAAACTGCAGCAGCATCTTGATTAATGAATTTGTCATTTCTTCCTTTTTCTGTCAGTATTCAGAGCGTATGAAATCGCATCCTGAGCGTTGTCCACAAATTTGAAATCCAGTTTGTCTTTGATATAGGCCGGTATATCTTCAAGGTCTTTGCGGTTGGACTCCGGCATAAGCACGATTTTCACTCCTGAGCGCAACGCCGCAATAACTTTTTCCTTGATTCCGCCGACCTGGGTTACTCTTCCTCTGAGCGTAATTTCCCCGGTCATCGCCAATGAAGGCCTGGACGGAGCGGACATCAGTAAAGATGCCAGCGCCACCGCCATGGTAACCCCTGCCGAAGGACCGTCTTTCGGAGTCGCGCCGTCAGGCACATGAATATGGAAATCGTTCTTTTCGAAAACATCATCTTTGATTTTCAACATTCCGCTGTTGCTGCGGATATAACTGAATGCCGCTTCAGCGCTTTCGCGCATGACATTGCCGAGACTGCCGGTCAGTTTAAGATTGCCTTTGCCGGGCATCATGGTTACTTCAACCGGCAGAATGGGGCCTCCGGCGCTGGTCCAGGCCATGCCGGTAGCTGTACCGACTTCCGGTTTTCGATCAGCCTCGTCCATAACAAACTTGCGGGTGCCAAGCGAGGAATTTACCTCAACCGGCGTAATAACCGTTTTCGCATTTTCCTTCACTTCGCCTTCAACAATCTTTCTGGCAAGTTTACGGCAAATCGTACCGATCATTCTTTCCAGCGTACGCACCCCGGCTTCCCGGGTGTAATAATTAATGATTTCGTCAATTGCCTCATCGGTAAAACTTACCTGCCGCAGCTTCAAGCCGTTCTCTTTAAACTGTCTTGGAATGAGAAAATGCCGGGCAATCTGCTTCTTTTCAAACCCGGTGTAACCGGGCAGATGAATGATCTCCATCCTGTCCAGCAGCGGCCCCGGAATCGTGTCCGTTATATTGGCAGTGGCAATAAACATCACGGAACTGAGATCAAAATCCATTTCCAGGAAATGATCGTTGAACGTTTTGTTCTGCGCCGGGTCCAGCACTTCCAGCATGGCGGAAGCCGGATCCCCGCGGTAATCGCTGCCCAGTTTGTCAATTTCATCCAGCATAAATACCGGATTGGCGGTACCGGATTTTTTCAATCCCTGGATAATTCTGCCGGGCAGCGCGCCGACATAGGTGCGCCGGTGTCCGCGGATTTCGGCTTCGTCCTTGATTCCGCCCAGCGACATTCTGACAAATTGACGCTGCATCGCCCTGGCGATAGACTGTCCCAGCGAGGTTTTGCCGACTCCGGGGGGACCGATAAAGCACAATATCGGCGATTTACGGTCTTTTTTCAGTTTCAGTACAGCCAGGAACTCAAGTATCCGCTCTTTTATGTCCTTCAGTCCGTAATGGTCATGGTCAAGTATCTTCGCCGCTTCCTTGAGGTCAAGACGGTCTTCCGAGAAGATGTTCCACGGCACAGAAACCAGCCAGTCTATATAATTATAGGCCACATGGTATTCGGCGGAAGCCTGTGGAATGACTTCCAGCCGCTCCAGTTCTTTACGCACTACTTTTTCAATATTCTCCGGCAGTTTCAGGGTCTTCAGTTTTTCCTCGATTGCCACGACATCCGGATTACGGTTTTCTTCGCCCAGTTCCTTTTTGATGGTCTTGAGCTGTTCCCGCAGGAAGAATTCCCGTTGCGAACGCGACAACGCGTTATGCACCTGGCTCTGTATCTCGGAGCCGAGATGCAGAACCTCCACTTCGCGATTGAGCAGAATGGTCAGTAACTGCAATCTCTCATGCAGGGTCGGCAAAGTCAGAATGTTTAGTTTTTCAATGAATGAAATATTCAAAGTATCGGCCATCAGGTCTACCACTCTGGAATTGTCATTGACATTCAATATTGCAATCTTCAGTTCTTCCGGGAAATTTGGCGAATATGAAATGATCTCCTGAAACTGATTAATACTGTTCTTGATCATCGCCGCAGTTTCCATACTGTCGTCTTTGGACTCGACCACATCATCCACGACCGCGCATTTATTTGAATCCTGATCCTGAGTAGTCCTGAGAATACTCACACGTTTGATTCCCCTTACCAGCACACGGACGGTTCCATCCGGGAAATTCAGCATCTTGACGATACGGACAACTACGCCGATACGGGAAACTTTAGTACCGAAGAAGTCAAAAGGTTCAAATTTCTGCGTATTTCCGGACGCGCTGAGCATCTCATCCGTGGGGAATTCGCTGAAGACGCCCAGCAGGCGGTTTTCATTGGTGGTCCGGGTAATCATTTGAACATTGTCCTGCCCTTCGATTACCAGAGGCGTCAATGTATAAGGGAAGACCAGTATGCCTTTCAGGCACAATACAGGAACAATATTATCTTCATTACGCGGGCTGCCTGAAAAGCCGCCGCCCTTGACGGTGATGCTTCCAATCTTATCTGCCATATTTTCCTCCAGTCTGATACAAGTATATGATATTTATTTAATCTTTATAGTAAGTGAGCAATAATACTTCGCCCTTCACTTCGGTAATTATTTATAGTACACAGTTCAAGCGTATATACAAGGCTGAAAACTAACTGTAAATGTTAAAAATCAAATATTAAGAATCTCATCTTCAGTGCATAACACTTGCAAAGCGTCTCCGGCAAGATAAAGCGAACCGGTAATCAGCCGCCGGGCTGATGTTCTTAATTTCATCGCATCTTCAATGCTTGAAGCCGCGACACATGGAACTTTCGAAATCTTTTCCAGCATTGCAGACAATTCAGCGCCGGTCCAGCTCCGCCGGTCGCCGCCGTGCAGCGGCACAAAAATGAACTCTTCCGCATACCCGCTGAGGATCTTCAATATCTGCTCAGTATCCTTATCGGTAAAATTGCCGAAAATTATCGAGAATTTCTGTCCGGGAAAAATCTCCGAAAGTGATTCTGTCAATGCGGCGGCTCCATCCGGATTGTGTCCGCCGTCAATGATTGAACCGTCCGGCATAAACTGAATCCTGGCCGGCCAGCGGACATTTTCAAGTCCGGCCAGCACCTTTTCCAGCGGAAAACCGGATTCCCCGGCAATATGTTTCAATACCATAAACGCCAGCTTGAAGTTCTGCCGCTGAAACTTCCCGGCAAGCCCCAGTTTCACCCTGAAGCCCTCATAGCTGAAGCTCTGCCTGCAGTAACCGCCAGCGGGCATATCAAACTGTAAATCAGCGCAATCAGCATCATGAAGAACGCTTAACTGCGACCCTGCCTCTTTGCATCGCTCCCTGATCACTTTCAGCGCGGCATCCGGCATCCGTCCGCAAAATACCGGCCGGCCGTTTTTGATGATTCCGGCTTTTTCAAAGGCTATTTTCTCAATAGTGTCGCCAAGATAATTCTGGTGTTCCAGAGCTATCCCGGTGATTACCGAACAATCGGGGGTGACAACATTTGTGGCGTCCAGCCTCCCGCCCATTCCGGTTTCCCATACCACCCGGTCAACATCATGCCGCGCAAAATACACCGCCGCCATTACCGTGGTGAACTCGAAATATGTCGGACAGCGGCCTGCCCTTGCCATTTTATCGGCAAAGGGCCGCAGCAGAAACACCAGTTCGCTGAAGTCCGCCTCGGAGATGGCGGCGCCGTTCAAACGTATGCGCTCGCGCGGCGAAATCAGGTGAGGAGAAGTAAACAGTCCGACCTTGAAACCGGCACCGCGCAAAGCGGCGCTGAGCATGGCGGAAAAGGAACCTTTGCCATTGCTGCCGGCCACATGGATAAAACGCAGTTTGCTTTCCGGCGAACCGGCGGCCTGAAGAAGTTCAGAAACCTGCTCCAGGCCCAGCTTTATCCCGAACTTCTGCAGTCCGTTCAGATAAGCGCATGCATTTGCAAATTCCGCCATCAGCTTAATTCAGATTCGACCAGCTGGGCATGCTTACGTTCATGGAGAGATTGATCAACTGATGAAATTTCCCAGTCCAGGTGTCAACAATATATAACGCGGAATCACGTCCGTTTTTCCGGCTGCAGACCACATGACGGTTGTCCGGCGCCCATGACGGAGATTCCCAGTGTCCCGGAGCCTTGAATATCTGTCCGGAAGGCTTCTTGCCTTCCAAGTCGATTACCGCAATGGTATATTCGCCGTCAACGCGGGCGGAATAGGCAATCTGGTTGTCTTTTGACCAGTCAGGAGTTGCCGCCTCAGTGCCGATTGTTCCAAGTATGCTTGAGGTTCCGCCGGCAGCGCTGACACGGTATAAACGCGGCACACCGCTCTGATCGCTCACATAGCAGATTGTACCGCCGGTGGGACTCCAGCAGGGGGATGCTTTCGTCGAAATGCTGTTGGTCAGGCGCATCTTCGCTTCACCGTTAACCGCTCTGATGTAAAGCTCTACCTGGCGGTCTTTGCTCATAATCATCGCCAGGTTTCTGCCGTCAGGGGAAACCGACGCTCCGGCATTCAGGCCGGGATAGTAAGCCAGACGACGGCTCATCAGGGGGGAGAGCGTGGTCTGGATAACTTCCGTATCAGACCGCCCGTACATCGTGTAAACAATGGATTTGCCGTCCGGGAACCAGCCGGGTTCCACGCACAGCGTGTTGAAGGAAGTAATCTTCTTTACATCACGTCCGTCAATATCGCAGGTATAAATATTTTTCATGCTGCGTCCGGTTTCAGCGCAGAACACCACGCGCGTCGAACAGATGCCGTCTATCTTGAAAGTCTGCTTCAGCAGCGAGTCAATCGCGGCTTTCGCGGCGCGCCTGTCAGAACCGGAAACTCTTACAGTGTAGGAGGAACCTTCACGCTTGGTTAAAGTCAACTTCAGATCACTGCCGGAAGAAGTGCCGGCCAGGGTGTAATCCGCGCTCGGGGCGGTGTAGATATCGAACCAGTCGCAGGCGCTGATCAGCGAAGAAACTTCTCCGGACAACTGGGAGTTTCCGGCCACTCCGGTGTAATAGAGTGTGGGATTGCCGGCAAAGCCTCTGGCGTTTTTCTCCACTCTAACTTGTGCGGTCGCCACTGTCACTGCCAGTACTCCGATGGCAGCCGTAAACACAAATCTCGATACCATTTTCAATCTCATTTTTAAAGGGGCTCCTGTTACTGTAAATATTTTATGCATAACTGCATGATATAATGATTTAACACAGCTAGTAAAATAATAGTTTCAACATAATTTTGCCAGTCCGATTTAAAAAAATACCGCCTTTTTTAACCCTTTCACACGTTTATTTTTCGGTTTTGCCATGTATACTCTATAAGGTTGAAAATATAACGATTAAAGTTATAAATTTATCCATTGTTATATTTAATAGAATTTTTGCCGCACACAGGATTTATGATAAAGCCAGCTGAATACAGTATTGAAAGTAGATGGTCAACTGAAGACCCGGCCGATAATGATTTCGACGTAACTGACGGCGATGAACCGCTTTATGACGACACCATCAGCGCTGTCGCCTCCGCGGAAATACTCGGCCTCACGGAGAAGTTCTTCCTGGAGGACAGCCCGCTGGCGGAAGCGGAAAAATACGGCGGCCGGGCTTACGAATACCGTCCGCAGCAGGCGGAAATGGCCAGACGGACGGCGGAGGCGCTGATAGGACGCCACAACCTCTGCGTCGAAGCTCCGACAGGCGTCGGAAAAAGCTTCGCTTATCTGCTGCCGCTGATCTATTACTCGCAGACCCAGTCCAAACCGGTGCTCATCTCCACCGAAACGATCAACCTCCAGGAACAACTGATTGACAAGGATATCCCGATCCTGGCCAAACTGACGGGTGTGCAATTCAAAGCCGCGCTGGCGAAAGGCCGCAGCAACTACCTCTGCCTGCGCCGCCTGGCCATGTCCTCCGGCGAACACCAGGACGAACTCATCCCCCTCGCCTCGCTGGTGCTCGACATTCAACGCGTCGCCAAATGGGCGGACGTGACCAAAGACGGCAACCGGGACGACATGGATCTGAGAATCGATCCTTCCTCCTGGGGGTATGTCTGCTGCGAGGCCGGCAACTGCGGCGGCCCCAGATGCGACTTCTTCAAATCATGCTTCTACTGGCGCGCCAGACTGGAATGGGAAAAAGCCAACATCATCGTCGCCAATCACGCCCTGTTCTTCACCGATCTGAAGATGAAGCAGGACGAAAATCTGGAGACCACGCTTCTGCCGCCGTACTGCGCGGTGGTGATCGACGAATCCCATACGCTCGAAAACAACGCTGCCGAGTACCTGGGGCTGCGCGTCAACAGTGCCGGGCTGCACAGTTTCCTCAACCGGCTGTTCAATCCGGAAAACGGCAAAGGACTCATGGTGAAGAACGGCCCGGAAGCCATGGAACTGCGGTCAATGATCGCCGACATCAAACGTGACGCCGCCGCTTTTTTCAACATGGCCGAACAGTTCCTGCTGGAAAAGCAAGACAGCGTCCGGCGTTTCCTGAAACCGGCGCTGATCCCTGACCTGCTCAGCCAGCCGCTCGGACGGATGCGTAATAAATTGTCCGACTTCATCAAGACTCAGGATGATAAAGACTTCAAAACTGAACTGGAATCACAGCTCATGCGCTGCGACGCCTATATTGACGGCATCAACGATTTCACCCAGATGACCTATCCCGACCATGTTTACTGGATCGAGGAGGATAAGGTCGGAGTCTCGCTGCGGGCCGCCCCGCTGAACGTCGCCGCGATCCTGGAAACCATCCTGTTCTCCAAGACGTTTCCGGTAATCCTGACCAGCGCCACGCTTACCGTGAAAAACAGCTTCGATTACTACCGCTCGCGCGTCGGCTACTGCCGGGGCGCCGAACTGCGGCTCGACTCGCCGTTCAGTCCGAAACAGGTTCAACTATTCATCTCCAGAGACATGCCGGAGCCGTCCGACCAGACCTACAAAGACGCGCTGCTGCGGGAAATCCCGAGATTCCTGATGATGACCCACGGCAAGGCGTTTGTGCTCTTCACCAGTTATCAGCTGCTCAAGCATTGTGCCGAGAACCTGAAAGACTTTTTCGAGGACAACGATATCACCCTGCTCACCCAGGGCGACTCCATGACCCGTTCCACCATGCTCAAGGAATTTAAAAGCGACATCAATTCCGTGATTTTCGGCACCGACAGCTTCTGGACCGGCGTGGACGTTCCCGGCGAAGCGCTGTCCAATGTCATCGTCACCAAATTCCCGTTTGCCGTGCCGTCCCATCCGCTGATCGAAGCCAGATGCGAAAAGATTGAAGCCTCCGGCACTAATGCATTCATGGGCTACAGCCTGCCGGAAGCCGTGCTGAAATTCCGTCAGGGCGTAGGCCGCCTGATCCGCAGCAAGCACGACACCGGCATCATCGTCATCCTCGACCGCCGCGTTTTCTCCAAACGCTACGGTCAATATTTTCTGGACTCGCTCCCTCCGTATCCGGTACAATACAGCTGATTCCGGCAGCCCGATCCATGGACTATATGGACGGTCCGCTATTCCTGGACGGTGGTGCCTTCCGGAACTTCGATGTGCTTGATCAACTCGCTGCCGGTCCAGTCCCAGCCGCACTTAATATTGCCGTAGGGAGTGGGAACGACGCCTTCGGCTTTCTGCCCTTTGACGGCGCACGGTCTGAATGAAACACTTTTCCAGGCGGGCGCGGTCTGTTTGACGCCGAGAATGATTTCCTGGAAGTGCGCCAGAGGATGTGCAGTCCAGGCATGACAGAGACTGCCGTTGCCGCGCTGCCGCTTCCAGTCCCAGTTTTCAGGCACGGTCGAGAGGCCTTCATCAACCCACTGCCCCCACCAGCGGCGGATGCAGTCAATGATTTCCTGCTTGACCTCTTTATGCTTGAGCGCTTCAAAAATGTAGTATATGAAGAACGAGGACGGCATGTAAGACGACCGGACTTCTTTGCTGTTAATCAGCGGCAGCAGCGCCTGTTCAAGAAATTTATCATGGCTTTCCGGGAAGATGTCCAGCAGGATCGCCAGCGCGGCGGTATGCGGGGACTGCGCTTTGACCACCCTGCCCTCATTGTCAATACCATCCCATATCATCCCTTCATGACGGTCATATAGAATAGTCTTGATCGCGGCGAACAGTTTATCGGCGCGATACCGGCAGTCTCTTTCAAGCTCCTTGAGATTGGTCATTTCAGCCATTTTCTGAGCGTAGCGCAGCGCCAGCAGATACTGGAGATTAAGCACGGCTGGAACGCCGTTGCGTTGCAGATCCGGGCACCAGTCCAGGAACAGCCAGTAACGGTCGTCATAGGAAAGCAGGCCGTTTTTACCGAGGTTGCAGCGGAAATATTCCAGCACTTCATTGATCCGGTCTTTCATCTCGACAAAGAGCGAAAGGTCGCCGGTCTGCCAGTAGTAGAGCCAGTGCGTTACAATCCAGGTCAGCGAGAAGTCAGGCAGAATGCAGTGATGCGAGCAAGTCGGAGCATGGCCGTAGGTAAGTCCGCTGAACGTCTTTTGAGTGCCGATTTGCCTGATGCCTCTGGCCAGCAGTCTGGAATCGGCGGCCAGCGCGAAAGTGTTACGCGCCTGAACGCAGGCGTCGCCCCACCACTGGGCCTGTTCACGCCAGGGGCAGTCAACATAGGCGTCCAGCATGCAGCTCTGCTGGGTATGGACGCACATTTTCCAGATGTCATTCAGCCGCTTGTCGGAGGATTCGAAACGCCCGGCGATCTTCAGCGGATATACCGTCTGGCGCAATGAGATTTTAACCGCAATGTCCGCGGGGTTGCCGCGCACAATGACCAGCAGATAGCGGAATCCCCAGATATGCAGAAATTCGTGGCGGGTGATTCCGGCTGCCGGTTTCAGGCGGTTGCCGAAGGCCTGGCGGCAGTGGATGGCGGTCGGATCCAGCAGCGTCGGGGTTACGCCGTTCACATCCTCGGTAGCCAGCAGGTCAACCATCCCGCCGGCCAGCGCGGTTTCCGTTTCCATGCTCAGCGTGCCGACGACCTCGCGGCCGAAGTCCAGCAGCAGCGCATGGGCTTCATCTTTATCCCATGCGGCGAAAGCCAGCTGCTTCGGATTGCCTTTGCCCTCAAACGGCACCCATTCGCTTTTTTCATCAAAGTAGAGCTTGACCAGGTTCTGCGGCGCGGCAAAATTCTTACCGCACTGCCAGGCGGATTCGGCGACAATCTTTTCCGGATACAGCAGATCACTGGTGAACAGCGGAATACTGCGTTCCTCAAAGCTGTGCCAGGGCATCGCGCCGGGAGTCCGGGTAACGATCAACCCGCCGGTTTCCCAGGCGCCGTCATCGTATTCCAGTTCTTTCCAGCTGTCCTGCGGGTCAACCGCAGCATCATATAACTCCTGAAAACCCAGCTGCAGCGAAAGCCGCGCCACCCCGCGCGAGTGTCCCGGCGCCTGGCGGACCCGCCAGGAATTATTGGTGTTCAGCGAAACATCATCCGCTGTGCCGGCGATCAGAATGCCCGCCTCGTCGGCATATAAATAGGTGAAGGTGGAGGTGCCGTACTGATACCCCATGACCGCCAGCAGGTTTTTCCCTTTTTTAAGGAATGGCGCAATATCCACCCGGTCAAAAGGCCAGTTGCCGTGATATCCTCTGGCGGGGCCGCGGGTCACATACTGACCGTTTACATAAAGTACATAAAACGAGTCGGCGGTAATACAGATTTCACATTTTGAAGGCACATGATCAAGCCGGAATTCCTTCCTGGCCTGGGTTCTGTTGTCAATGTAATTAACTTCCCGGTTTAACGGCCATATCCAGGTCGCGCCGGCAAACATGGAACTGTTCGGATGCATGTTGATCATTTTATATTCCTTTTATTGGATTTGGTTTTAGTATTGCTGGCAATATGTCGCTCCGCTGGAGCTGAAATTATGATTTCCGGTTTTAGGTTTCATTCTGACTCCTGACTCCTGACTTCCGGTTCTCAAAAGCTTTCTTATTGTCCCTTTATCATAAAGTTCAGGTTTGACCAGCAGATTGACCGGCAGAACCAGACGTTTCAAGCTGAAGTCAGCCAGCACGTTCATCAGCGCCCCGGCTACTCCCAGGGTGGCATGGCTGACGCACGAAACCGGCGGAATGTTCCGCAGCGAATCGCCGCTGCCGTTCAGCGCGACAATACCGAACCGGTCCGGCACCGCCCAGGAAGCACAGAGATCCGCCACAATCATCTGGATGGATTCATCCGAATACAGGAACACCGCGTCGTCTCCGGACGCGGCCGCCTGGTTGATGGCCTCCCTGCACTTTATACCGTATTCGCCTGCCGTTCTCTCAACCAGCCTGATCGAGTTTTTACGCAGCAGCCCGTGCTCTTTCAGCACATTGGAAAATCCGGCAATGCGGTTTATAAACGATTTATCTATACTATTTTCAACTAAATCATATCCAGTTAAAAATACCTTTCTGTATCCGGCCTTAACCAGCGCTTCCGCCGCCATTTCCCCGGCCGCGTAGTTATCCAGACTGACAATGTTTTTCAGCGTTCCGGAATAGTATTCAGTAAGGGCAATCACCAGCTTCTGTGTTTCCAGCTCTTTTAAATATGCCAGCAACTCATCACGCGGGACATTACAACTGAAAGGAGAAATCAAAACAACATCAGCCTGCCGGAGCTGCGCCTTGATTAGATTGAAACTGGTCGTTGAATCAGTCAGCAGCAGACTGATATCCGCCCCCTGCAGCTTCGCCATCGGCGCGAAATTCAACCACAGGCGTTCGAGCGCATGCAGATGAAACGCCGCCTGGACTCCGGATGCGACAAACAGTATTTTCCCGCAATTGCGCAGCAGCCCCGGCGAATTGACGATTTCATTTTTACGCCCTTCGCGCCGGACAAGCCCGTCGGCAATCAATTCCTCCAGCGCCTTGCGCAAAGTCATCCGGCTGGACTCCAGCGCAACGGCAAGCTCCCGCTCCGGCGGCAGCAGATATTTGCCGGACGAAGCCAGCGACTTGACCAGCATTGCCAGGTCATCTTTTACCGCCTGATATTTTTTATAAATTTTTGTCATATCAATATCTATACCTTATGGTCTAGATTTTGTCAACCGGCAAATCTGTAAAATATCCGGAATAGCTGTTTTACAACGACCGCATTTTGGACACCATCCAAGCTCATTTTGGACAGTCCTGTGCAAACGTGTTTTATGGGTCCTATGGGGCTTATGGGACTTATGGGGCTTATGGGTGGGAGTACTGGGAAGTTTGGGAAGACTGGGAAGTCCCAGCCACACATTTTGGACAGTACACACACTCATTTTGGACAGCTCTCAATCTCATTCTGGACAGCACTATCGCGTCCCGCAGTAGCGGGAGACACACCCTTTGCACAATGTTTTTCCCCAGTCTTCCCAGTCTTCCCAGTCTTCCCAGCCATTCCGGCTGCTAAGCAGCCGCGGACTATACGGACAGCACGGACTATACGGACAAGCACGGACTGTACGGACGGTCAGCCCAGCAAAACGTCCGCTCTCGCTTTTCTCGCTTTTCTCGCTTTCAAACTCCCGCACAGCGGGCTACACTGCCAGTGCAAAGAAATCCGCTCTGTCTTTCCAGGCCTTGATCATGTCGGGAGCGTATTTGCCTTTTAACGTCCTGGGGGCGGCGTCTGTATACGGTATCTGCGGAC
>CAIMFA010000449.1 GCA_903840185.1 uncultured Lentisphaeria bacterium
CACTGTTGGGCGGAATATAGCCGCTCCAGTCATTTTCATAAAAAGCAATAGCATTCCCCAGCGATTTCAACTGGCCGGCGCATTTAATCCCGCGCGCTGTTTCCCGGGCTTTGTTCAGCGCCGGCAGCAGCATGGCCGCAAGAATTGCTATGATCGCTATCACCACCAGAAGTTCAATGAGCGTGAAAATCTTCTTTTCGTCTGTCTTCATTTTCTGTTTCATACATGTCTCTCCTTGATTTGTTGTTTAAAATTGGTTGTTTGTCCTTTTATAAATTCAAGTTCAAAGTCTTCTACGTCTGCTTTGCCCATCACCATGCGGCAGGCGGCCTTGCCCATCTCAAAATACGGCAGTTTGAAATATGAAATTGACGGATAGTAATTGGCGAAGGTAATCCCGCTGGCCAGCCCCAGCAGATCAAAATCCCGGCCCGGCATCCGGCCGTTATCCAGCGCCTTTCTGAACAATACCGGTAAAGCGTCAGTCTGAAAGCAGCAGAACAGTTCCCCGGTGCTTTCCTTCAGTATTCTTTTGACGGCCGGTTCGATTTCCGCCGCCTCGACATTGTATTTTTCGGAAACTGTTACTTTTTTAGACTTTAAATATTCCAGCAGCAGTTTTTCCTTCATTGCCCAGTCCAGGCGGCTTAATGAGCCATTGATCAGAGTCACGCTGCGATAACCGCTGTCGTAAATAAATCTGCCGATCTTGCGCATCGACTGCGCCATACTTAGCGCAACGCACGGCGCCGAGTCATTGACCGCTTCAAAGTAAGAATTGACAATCGCCAGTCTTTTCCCGGCAGCCAGAATTCTCGTTCTCAGGCTTTTTAATTGATGCCCCATCATCACAATCCCGTCAATGTCCTGCAACTGGCACATCTGCTGGTCAAGAATAATCTCATCGGCGGAATCTTCCATATACTTGAATTCTATTCTGGCATGGTTTTGCGCCGCTTCATTGATCATGCCGTGATATACTTCCGAGTTAATACCCCAGATTTCATAATTCAAGCTGTCCCTGGAAAGGGATTTCTCCGGAAAAACGAAAGCCAGCTGAGTAGTCTTTTTAAAGTTGTCGAGATAGCGCGGGGAAATATAAGTGCCGCTGCGCGAACGCCGTTGAATAACCGAGTTTTTTTCCAGCTGATGCAGCGCTTCGATTACCGTGCCCCAGCTCACATCATATTTGCCGGCCAGCACCCGGTAGCCGGGCAGACGCTTGGAGGAGTCAATGCTGCCGCTTTTAATATCGGCGATAATCCGGTTGCCAACCTGCTCGGATAATCTCAGCTCAACTTGTACGGTATCGTCCATAATATAGTCCATTTAAAATTACTGAAGTAGTTCAGTTTGCTGATATAGATTATAACTGAAGTATTTCAGTTTGTCAACACTTTTTCATCAATCTTATAGAAAAAGTGTGAAAAATTTTTCTTCCGGATGTTTTATGACCCGTTTTAAGGCGGGCTTTGCCCGCTACCCAAAAGACAGGGAGTCAGGAGTCAGAATAAAACTTAAAACCTGAGACCA
>CAIMFA010000450.1 GCA_903840185.1 uncultured Lentisphaeria bacterium
AGATAGTTCACAATATCTGTACAGGTATTGAACGGGCCTCCGGTAAAACCTGAAACATGAAAGTCGGAAAACAGCACATTAATAGAATTGCGATGATTCCGCGGCTTTTCGAATGCCAGCGGAATGTTCTGACCGGAATTGGCGGAGCCGAAGCCGCCAAAATAAATATAACTGCAATTCGCATCGGTCAACTGGCCGTTTGCCACCGGATGCAGACTTGTGCTGGGACACACAAATATTTGAAGGTCTTTCAGATAATTTTTCTTAACCAGTTCGCTCAGGCCGGCGGCATTATCCTCCACTGGAAAATTATCTTGAGAATCCACGGCATACTGCGCCAGCGCCAGTCCGATTTGTTTTAAATTGGACGCGCAGCTGATGACCCTTGCTTTTTCCCGTGCGGCGTTCAGGGCGGGCAGCATCATGCCGGCTACAATCGCTGTTGCTGCGATGTTGGTCTGCATTCCGCCCATGCTGGTCAAATCCATGCTGGCGTTAGCCGTTACCTCGATTCCGTCATTCCCGCGGACGGCTACAGAATATATCGCTCCGCTGTCAAGGAGACGGGAAATATCGGGAATATCTTTGTTCGGACCGTAAAATTTTACCATTTCCAGAATATGACTGCCGATTGCGCCATCGCTAAATGCAAAACCGGTGCCGGTCACCGGCAGGTTCGCCGCCAGTCTCTTGTAGCCGGGCGTGGAAACCAGCCCGTCGCGGTTGGCGGCGGCGGCTTTTACATCCGCCAGGATAGCTGCGTTGCTGGCAAAATACAGTACTTTGCCTTCCTGTTTTATAACCGGCGCCAGTATTTCGCGGCACGCAGGCGGCACATTGTCAGGGATACTGAATTTAATTTCAAGATTGCTGCTGTCAACAGTGATATTTTTTTCGGCTGCAACCTTTTTAGCAATCAAATCAAACAGCTGCTGATCGGCTACCGGTATCATCAGAATACCCTGCATAACCGGACTGCCCTGCGGATTTTTCTTATAGGTGACCGCCAGAGTCCAGGTGCCGCCGAGTTTACTCAGAAACTCCGGAAGCGGCGCCTGAAATTGCTGCTGGAAATTCATTTCCGCCTGGAGTGTCATCGCCTGTGCCGGCGGAAATTGCAGTTGCGGGACCAGGCCTTTTGTCCAATCCCATATTTTCGCCGGATATAACTCGCAGGAAACCGCATAAACCGTATCTTTGGGCAGCAGATAAATTGCGTCCAGGTCGTGATTCACGGTCCCGGACTGCCAGAGCAGTCCTGCCGGATTTTGTTTGCCGTGATAGAAATACAGCCGGTTGCGGAACAATGGCGTCTGATTCGCGCTTTCCGGTTCAAGCAGCGTCGAACTGGATCCGAAAGCCTGTAATTCATTCACTCCAAGTCCAAGAACCAGTGCTTTAAGTCCGCGCATGATCATGATTGCCTGCTGGTTTTGCGCCGCATTCGTCTTGTCATTCATGATCACCTGCTGGATGGCGTCAAAACCTTCGGCTATATTCTTATAATAGTATTTGTTGTTCTGAACCGAGAAATAAGTCCCCCCCTTGTCCAGTTTGGACGCAACCTGGTCAAAAATCTGCTGTTCATCCTGAATTTCTCCAGCTCCGGCAATTCCGCAGACGGCCAGCAGGCAGCCAGTCATTCCCGCAAATACGGCATTTCGGATTGTTTTCACGGCAATTCTCCCTTGATCATTTTTCTTGTGTAAATAATATAAACGCTCAAGAAATCTAGCCGTTTATGTAATAAAATTCAAGTTCTTGGCGGTCATTTCTAAATGGGAATGTCAGAGATGGCTAAGATAAATTTGATTGTTTTTGCATTTTAACTCATGCGGTTATCCGGAATCTTGGCGGCATGATTCGGTTCACAACAGATTCCTTTCCTTTCTCCTGGAAAATGCATTGCTTAAACCCGATAGCGCCGTTTGGTTTGACAAAATTCACAGTGTGCAAAATCTGTTATTGCTGGACTGCTACTATTTCCGCTTTGATATTTACGGCACAAAGTTCGCTGCGATTCTTCGTGCTTATATTTTCATCGGAAATGACAATCGCTTTAATTTTTTTCAGATTTGAATAAGTTACAAATGCCTTGCTGCCAAACTTGCTGGAATCGGCCAGAATGAATACTGTGCCGGAATTGCGGATAACCATTTCATTCATAATGGCAGTGCGATCGTCTGTCGTGAGCAGATCTCCGTTCGCCGAGATAGCGTCCGCCCCAAGGAAAGCCTTGTCAAAGTGGTATAGGGACAGGTTCTTTTCCGCAAGCGGACCGCATATATCGCGTCTTTCCGGCCGGATAATTCCGCCGGTAAGGATGACTTCGGTAAGTTCTGAAAGATTATCCATGCAGGACAATGAATTGGTGACGATGGAGATTCCGCTGACTTCGCCGTGCCGGATACGGCTGGCCAGCGCATCCGCCATTTTTAGTACGGTAGTGCCGGAGTCCAGGTAAATCCGGTCGCCGGAATTGACATGCCTGGCCGCCGCCGCTCCGATAGCGTTTTTTTCAGGAGTATGCAGCACAGAAGAAAGCCGGAATGAGTAATCCGGGGCGATTTCAGGGGCCGCCTGGATTCCGCCGTGAGTGCGGATGAGCTTGCCGCTTTTTTCCAGATCGGTGAAAAGCCTTCTGGCGGTAGCTTCAGAGATGGATAGCGCTTCCACCACAGTTCTGATATCCAGCCGCTTCTTTTCTGACAACATCTCAAGCAGACGGATTTGCCGTATTGCGTCTTTTTTCAAGTTATGCTCTCCTGATTTAATTTAATCAATATACTTTAGCGCAGTAAAATGAAAATTCAATTATTTTTGATTAAATAGATCATTTAATGCTTGAAATAATCAAAGATGGGGGTTATAATCAATAATATAGCGAAACAACTATTTCACGGAAGGCGTATTGATATGCTGAAGAATATATCACGATCATTACAAGACTTGCTTGGCGAAGATTATATCGCTGCGGTGTGCGAAGCCGGATCTTTTCTGTCCGGACTCAGCGTCGCAGAGCTGAAAGCTATAGCAGAAGAAAAAGTAGACTTTTATCCCTTGGAATTTCAGCAGCGTCAGGATGAACTGTTACAATATGTCGGTAAAAATATCTGTTCCGGACTTGGCATCAGTGTTTCAGGCGCTCCGACTGCATCTTTTGCACAGGCACAGCACAATGAAATGGCACCGATTGGCGGCGCCGGCGTAATCCGTGTCGGCGAAGACGGCCGGGCTTACTTTATTGGAAAAAGCGAACATTATCATGCATCGCTGGGACATGCATTCCCTGGATACAAATTGCTGGCAAATGCCGCAAAGATCGGGATTTCAAATGTTACTCACAACAATACGCGCGGTTACATTTCCAGGTTGCTGGAACAGGAACTGATAAGGGTGGCCAACGGTTTTCGGAAGGATGACCGGGATGGACTGGAAAAAGTTTTGAAGTCGTCAGAACCGCACGTCCTGAACCGGGTGATCAATCTGGAAACCGGCAGTCTGGCTGTTGAAGCCGCTTTAAAAATGATGCTGGCCCGGTTTTACCGTCTGGACAGGACGTATCCGGAACCTCAATATGCCGGAAGAATTCCGGTATTTCTGGTTATGGCAGACAACAATGGCGGCAGAGAAGCTAATTATCACGGCACGACGGTGCTGACGCAAGTTTTGCGCGGCATGTGGCCTGATTTTGCAGATACGCTGGAGAAAACAGATATTTTCAGGGTGGAGCCGGTCAGAATCAATGATGCGGAGCATTTTGCGGATATTGTCGGCAGATACGACACCGGTGAATATAAAATCGCCGGGTTCTTTCATGAACTGGTGCTGATGAATTACGGCGGGATACGGTTGACTGATGAATTTGTCAGGAGAACTCACGAAATCTGTTCTGACCGGGATATTCCGGTCATTGTTGACGAAATCCAGTCCTGCATGTGGTCGCCGGAACTGTTCTTATTCAAGGAATATGACTGTCATCCGGATTTTGTCTCCGTCGGTAAAGGTTTTCCCGGCGGCCAGTATCCTGCCTCGAAGATTTTGACTACTGCGGCTATGGACAGCCTCAATCAGTTCGGCGCACTGGTGACGAACGGGCAGGAGGAGCTGGCGTCGCTGGCCTATTTGATCACTATCGAGTTTGCTGAAGCCAACCGGGAACATACCCTGACTACGGGTAAATATTATCATGCGGCGGCGGCGGAACTTGCGGCAAAGTATTCCAGTCTGCTTGATAAAGTCGAAGGCGAGGCGCACATGACTACGTTGTATTTCAAATCCGCCGAATGCGTAACAAAATTTACCAATCGTCTTAACAAGGAGTGTTGTATTGACATCAGCGCCCAGACCTATAAAGCCGACTGTCCGCCGTCAGCGCTGACGAAACTGCCGCTGATCGTGTCGCGAAAAGCCGTGGATTTTGTTATTGGTAAAATGGATGAGACAC
>CAIMFA010000451.1 GCA_903840185.1 uncultured Lentisphaeria bacterium
ATCCCGCAGGGCGGGAGAATATCCAACCGATGAAGGAAAGGCAGAATACATTTGGGAAAACCGAATATCCAATATTCAGCAAACGAATTAATGGCGGAATACAGGAGACCAACAATTTAAATAGATACTGATAGGAGCGATAGCGATATTTTTACCTTGGATATTGGATATTCCGTGTTGGATATTGGATATTCCGTGTTGGATATTGGATATTCAAAATTATAGGGTCGTTAAAAATTAATACTGTTGTTCATCCATGAATTCAGTAGAACAGGTTTTATTTTATGAATAATACACGAGGCAGTTACACCACCGGGTCAATCGGCGGAACTATGCTGAAGACCGGGGCGGCTATGATTCCGGCGACACTGGCTATTTCCGGATATAATATCGCCAATACATTCTTTGTCGCCAAACTTGGAACGCTGCCGCTGGCGGCGATGGGGTTCACGTTTCCGATGGTCATGCTGATCGGCTGTGTCTACCGCGGGCTGGGGATTGGCGCAATGACGCCGCTGGCCCATGCGCTGGGGCGGAAGAACTATGTCAAAGCCGCCAAACTGGTCAGCGCCGGACTGCTGCTGATTGTAGCGCTGTCCGCCGCCATCGGAGTGGCCGGGTATTTTTCCATTGACTGGACTTTCCGGCATTTCGGGGTGAGCAATGAAGTAATGCCGATGGTGCGCGATTACATGTCAATCTGGTACCTGGGCAGTATTACCGGCGCGGTGTCCATGACCTGCAATGACTTTATGATTGCCACCGGCAGCACCAAAACGGCCAGTTCGATGATGCTGGGCGGGATGCTGCTGAATGCGGCGCTGGATCCGCTCTGTATTTTCGGATTAGCGGGGTTTCCGGTCATGGGGATCAAAGGCGCGGCGGCGGCAACCATCTTTTCCCAGGCGGTCGTCTGCATAGTGTTGTTTCTGCTGCTGCATTACCGGCATCATCTGCTGAACTGGAAAATTTTTAAATGGCGTCTGCTGAAAAATTCGTGGATGGTGGTGCTGCGGGTGGCGTTCCCGTCCATTATCGGTATTCTGCTGATGCCAATCGGCAACGGTATTGTCACCCGCATCGTGGCTGACTTCGGCGATGACGCCGTCGCCGCCTGCGCGGCGGCCGGGCGTATGGAGGTGCTGGCGTTTATTGTGCCGATGGCGCTGGGAGTGTCGCTGATGCCGATGGTCGCGCAGAATTTCGGGGCGCGCCAGTATGAACGGATCAATGAATGCCGCCGTTTTTCCATGCGGTTTGCCGGATTCTTCGGACTGTTCATGGCAGTTGTGTACATGATCGGGGCCAAATATCTCCCGCCGCTTTTCTCCAGCGATCCGCGCGTGATCACGATCATGACGCAGTATCTGCTGATTATTTCATGGGGATTCGGCATGATGGAGATTCACCGTTACTGCGGCTTTTTCTACACCGGCTGCAACCGTCCGGCGGTGGCGGCCTGGCTTAACACGCTCCGCATTGTCGGAATGCTGGTTCCGCTTTCACTTATAGCGCTCTATTTTCACTCGCTGACCGGCCTGTTTGTGGCGCGTCTGGCCGCCGATGTGATTGCCGGGGCGATCGGGCTGTGGCTGGTAAGCAGAATGACCCGGAAACTGCTGCGCGAAAAGACTTCCGGCAGCGTCAAGCCATGCGTTGAACCTGAATTGAAAACAGTCAGCCTTGACGTGGAATAGCGTCACTGCATAGTTCTGAATGGACTATTTGCCTAAAGTGTGTCTAATATCCAAAATAGCGCGGCATAGCCTCAACCAAAAAAATCATTTTAATACACTTTAACCACGAAAAGCACGAAAAAGCACGAAAAAAATCCAATACAGTTTTATCCCGTGACTGCGGGAAGGACGCAGAGCACACTGAGGAAAGACAAATACAGTCTCACCATGAAGTACATGAAGGGAGTGAGGTAACCCCCTGGGAGCGCCGGTCGTCTGACCGGCTTTATGCATTTCTCCGTTCCGGCGACCAACGACTCGCCGTTGGATC
>CAIMFA010000452.1 GCA_903840185.1 uncultured Lentisphaeria bacterium
ATCGTTAAGCTGTAAAGCCGTAATACCGCTTTATTCTGGCTTCTGACTCCTGACTCCTGACTCCTGGCTGTTCAACAGGGTTTCCTATTTCACAACCGCCAGCAGGCAGCTTCTGGGCTGGAGTTCAACACTGATAACGCCGTCGTTGACCGGCACAATCTGATCATTCCAGAAGTTAACCGCTGAATCGGCCTTTACTTCGTAGGGTTTCAGATCGAAAGAGCGGATTTCCGGTTCATCATTCCAGTTGATCAGCAGCACCCGGTGATAATCTTTTACTTTCTGGAACCAGTAAGAAGGTTTGTTGCTGCAAAAAAGGTCAACCGGAATGGCGGCATCGCCGGAATCCGCACTGACCACGCGCCGGGCCAGTTCAAGGCCATATTCATTGAGTCTGGGCATATTATCCGACAGGTTGACCGCTCCGGCGGCGGCGAGAACGATACTGAGCAGTATTTCCACCTGCGGACGGGAGAATTCCTCCACCAGCGGAGACTCGCAGTGCCTGGTGTCGGTCATTTCCGGGGAAATGAACACCAGTCCGCACAATAACCTGGCCATGTCCGGATCATTCGCGGTATCAAGGCTGCGGCACAGCGCGAAGTCGGGATCGTTGATCCACAGCCGCTTATTGCTCCAGAACCTGGCGGCAACTGAAGTAACGTTGTGACAGACGCCTTTCCAGGAGGCGCGAATATCTGAGCCGATCCGGACAGCATCCACAAATTTATTGCCGGCCTCGAAATGATAATTACATCCGAGAATCCGGGCTTTGCCGTTGACCGCCTCGTAAACCGGTTCGACGATTTTCCGGATGATCTGGCTGCGCGGAACTGACGCATCGGCAAATCTGCGCGCGCCGAGCGTGCTGCCCAGGAAGTCAAGTTTAAAATATTCATAGCCCATTTCAGTGTAACGTTTGAATAAATCAAAAATATATTTCCTTGATTTCGGCACAGTCGGGTCCAGCACAAAGCCGTGACGCTTCATACATTCAAAGGCCAGGCATGGCTTGCCTGATTCGCCCATTGCCAGCATGTCATAATCCAGCTGGGCGATACGCGCATGCGGTTCGATAATGGTCGGCGCAAACCATAACCCCGGCGCAAATCCCATCTTCCTGATCTCCCTTGCCAGAAAAGCCATCCCGTTCGGGAAGTGGTGATTAGCCTCCCATTCGCCGAAGCAGTACTGCCAGCCGTCATCAATGATTATCCGCTTGACATGCTTTGACAAGACCGGGTCGCGGGCGATAAGCTCGGCATTCTTCAGCACTTCCTCCTCGGTGATGGTCCAGCGGTAGTAGTCCCAGGAATTCCATCCCGGAGCGATCATGCCGGTAAAATCTTTTTTGACTTCAATATTGGCATCTGCCCAGTCATACATCAACTGGAAGCCATCTTTTGCGGCAAACAGCGTCACCGGATCAAGATCAATCTTTTTGAGCCCGAAGTGACTGATTTTGTATGATACATGAATATCCTGCAGTTCATTGGCATGGATTCTGCCATGAACTTTACCGGGCTGCAACTGCATCAGCGGATAGCCGATTTGCAGAACGTGATCACCGGCGGAGATCATGGTCTGGTAATGGCTGGAAAAACTGGCGCTGGCGGGGAGTTTTATTGACGCGCAGCCGCCTTTCTGAATTCCCTGGGTGAGAATATGCCCGGCATTCAAGCTGGCAATTTTTAAAACAGTCACTTCAATTTCCGGCAGAATATGATGCAGTTCGCCGGACATTTCGACCGAAATACCGTTGATCCCGCTCAGATTTTTGACGGCGGAAAATTTCAGCAGCCATTTGCCGAGTCCGTTTTCTCCGGCAAGACAAACACTGTCGCCGGACTCTTTACATACATTCCAGTTGAATCCGGACGGAACAATACTTCCGGCTTTAACAACGGCTGCGCAGTTAAGAACCGGAAAGCCGGGCAGCGCAATTGAAAAAGTTTCATCAACTTTAATTTCCCGTAGTGCGCCATTAAAGTCTCTGCAAATATTCTGCGCGATCATGTTCTCTCCGGGTTCATCATTTCTTTACACATTTAATGTTTATTGAGTCAGGTTTCAATTCCCCGACCCAGACGCCGTCAGGGGGCAGGATTACTTCGTTGTCCGCAGTAAGCGGATTGTCGGCTGTCCAGATGACGGACGGCTTCGCCGGCAGCCGGTAGCGCAGTTCCGTGTCTTTTGTGGTATTGAACAGAAACCAGATAACTTTGTCTTTGCCGATACGGCGGCGTATCCAGAGGCGCTCCGCCTTTGGTTCGCGTCCGTGGAATCCGGCAATGATCTTCCAGAGTATCTTCATCGCCGGCTCGTCCCAGGTGTCCCTGTGCATATCCGGATATGACATTGACGGGCTGATGCCGAGCGTAATAACAACGCCCCTGCCGTAGGAGTGCGTGACAGCGGCGGCAGTGCCGTCCTGCCAGGTGGCGAAGACCTTTCCGCCGCACGGTTTCAGTTCTATGTACCAGCCGAGCGCGTTAAGCGTGGAGCCGTCGTCGAAGGTGGCTGTCGCCGGCTGCCAGGGATGAGTCTCCCAGCGTTCGCCTTCGCGGCAGCCGAGAAGATCCTCAAGTCCGTTGTTCGGGCGCTCCGGAGAAACCCAGCTGGTGTCGCTGTCGCGGCAGGCGAACGGGAACTCGACGAGGAGTGTGCCGCCATTGCGGACGAAGTCACGCAGCCAGTCAGCCATCGCTTTATCAACAATCTCCGCGCCGGTGATGTGCAGAAGTTTGAATCCGCCGAGGTCGTCGCCCGGCAGCACAATTTCGGCGGTGCCGCCGCAGCTAATGTGGGCGGCATAGGCGGAACGCCAGGCGCGGCGGTAGTTGCCGTTCGGACTGGGAACGTGCGCATTGCCTGTTGTGCCGTGCCCCCATGGAGAATCAGGCATTTCCTGAAGCCGCATGATCATTTCCGATTCGCGATGATAGAGAAGCGCGACTTCCGAGCGTTCGACGGTTGTCTTCGAAATGTCTTTTGCATGTTCAGCAAGAATTCCGGCGATTTCGTCGCAGACACCGCTAAGTTTTGTCGGGTCTCCGTTTATCTCCCGCATACCGTTGTCGTTGGATTCGGAGCCGACGCGTTCGGCGCGGTACTGCCAGAAAGTAAGCGAGTTGGCCCCTCCGGCGATCGGCCTCCAGATCAGTCGGCGCAGGACGCGCGGGTCGGTCGGTTTCCGCCAGTGCCCGCAAGTTTTGGGATAGAATTCATGACACCACCATGACGGCTCGATTCTGCGCATCCATGCGCTTCCAAGTTCACCGAGGACTTCCTCTGACGGACAACCCGGATTTTTGTGATCGCAGCCCCAGGAAACGCCAACGCGGTTGACAACTTTGGCTAACTCGAATCCGTTCTCCGACGTTTCAACTGGGTTGCCGCCGACGCCCCAGCCAAGGTGGGTTATGACAATCGCCTCTGGAATCCGGGAATGGATGGCGTCGGCAACCATTGCGACCTGGTTGGTGATGGAGGTCTCGGCCCAGCTTCGCCACAACATCATTTCTATGTAGTCCCCGGTAGATTCCGGCGGCATAAGCGTTTCAAAACTGGTCCACCGCTTGCCCAGTGTTTCGTTGAGGTTCCCGATGGTGCCGTAGCGTTTGATCAGCCATTCGCGGTAGGACTGTGCTGAATGTTTGCAGTGGCACTGCCCCATGGGGCGGCTGACAGGCTCGTTCCAGGCGTCCCACATCCAGAGCGCCGGATGCGCCTGATAGCGGAGAGCCATTTCGCTGACGAAGCGTCCGGCCGCCGCCAGCACCAGCGGATTGTCGAAGCACGGCCACCAGCCGCCCACATAATAAGCTCCGTTGGCTCCCGGCGAAAGCGGGACTCCGTGGAAGCCGATGCGTGTTCCGCCAAGCTCCTGGAATACCCAGTCCGGCGCGGTCTCAAGCATCGGTTTCATGATTACTCTGACGTTGTGCTTGTGCGCCAGATCCATCAACGCATCAAGATCGTCCCATACCGCCTGTTCGCGCCTGGCCTCATGCCAGCGCCAATGGGGGCGGAGTTGAATGTGAGTATAACCGCTCCGCACGATCTCTTTCAAGTCCTTCTCCCATTCGCCCGGAAGCGGGGTTGGCTGGCGATAGTATTGAACGCCATAGGGAAAAAAACCCAGACGCTGCTCAAATTGTTCTGACGTGAATGTCATTTCTGAACTCCTTGTTGACTGTTTTTATTTTATCAGTGAAACTTCTCTGCCAGCCTGCTTCAACCATACTGCTCTTTACAGTAAAATACACCGGCAAATCCATGAAATACAATAAACTGGCACATTGTAAATTTTAAAATATCCGGTATAAGCGTTTTAACTTCACACGGGTGTCACACGTGGCAAACTGCCAATTTCCCGGATACTGTCCCGTGTTGCGTTCGCGATTCCATGCCGCAGCCATCTTGTGCATGAGGACAATATCCGCTATCCGTTCCGGCAGGCATTGTCGCTTCAGTGCATTGTAAGACAACTTTCTTATGCGCAACATTCATTTTCTCTTAGGAGTCGTTCAAAAATAACTGGTACTTTCTACTGGTGTATCGGGGGCACTTTCGGCTTTGCCGGTTCGTTACAAAGCTACGGC
>CAIMFA010000453.1 GCA_903840185.1 uncultured Lentisphaeria bacterium
ACCAATTCTCAAAATCTTCGCAATCTATTTTAAATTTTCAACCTTATAAAGTATTTTATCCGGTACTTTCATCATCCTGTTTCTCATGATGATGTCGTTCACCTTCTGGAAATCAGAAATTGCGTCATCGGAATTCCGCGTTATAATTTTTTCGCGCAATTTTTTCAGCACCGGTTCATCTTTTGCCGTACTGTAAACTGCCAGAAGTTCGTAATTACCGTTTTTGCCTGCCGAACTGAACAATTTATCATAATCGCGTTCGAAGAGAAACTGAGAATATTGTTTCTTTTTCGCATACGCCGCCAAACTTGTTTCTATCAGGCCAATATTGGCAAGTGTTACGCGGGCGTAACTAAGCAGATGCTCATCTTTCTCCGCTGCGGCAATCTGCTCAAAAACCAACTTCATTGCCGCCACATCCGGTAAAATCCGCTCCAATGCGCACAATATCAGGCCTCGAACTCTGATATCCTGCTCCTGCCAGTACTGGTTCAGCAGCGGCTGCGCGGCTTCCGGCGCAATCAGACATTTGCCTAGCACATTGACAACGTTGATACGGACATCAACACTGCTGTCGTTGATTTTGGACACCAGGAATGGTACCGCCTTATCCCCCATTTTGCAGAAAATAAAGATAACCAGCCGGCAATATTTCTTCGGATCCAGCTGAAGTATCTCCATTGTCGCCGGCAGCGCCGCCTCGTACTGCATTTGCGCCAGCAGGTTTATGAGATTGAACCGCATATCTTTATCAGTTGTCTCATCGAGCACGGACAGCAGAAAATCACCGGCAGGCTTGCCTCCGATCAAAGCCAGTGAGCGCAGACAGTTGCCCTGCACCAGTTCAGACTTGTTCTGCCGGTACATTTCAATTAACGGTAAAACCGCGACCGGGTCTCTTATCACGCCCAATGCCCAGATATAAGCGGCAAGCTGCTTTTCCACTGCATTCGGGGTTTTAAGTTTTGCAAGAATCAGCGATGCAGTGCCTTTCGGGCTTTTTTCAAGCTGTTCCGCAAGTGATTTTATAAAATCCAGGGAGTCTTTTTCTTTAGACAAAGCAAACTTGTCCAGATTCGACAATACAGCCGCTGTATCCTGAGCCGGAACCGGAATAATGAACAAAACCATCAAAATAACAAAAATTCCTAAACGGCAAATCGTTTTACCTGATAGCATAATGCCTGCTTCTCCATAAAAAAATCCCGGGGTGTTGTCGAATTCTCGATCAACCTCACCGGGATTGTAATAACATTCTATTCGAGATTATTTCACAAATTGAGAAACGAACGACACCGGCAATTTACTCTTTATCTTTGCCTGCTGCCAGTAATTCACATACTGGGCCGCGCTGATATAGGTTGAAGCGGCCAGACAAATCACAGAAACCAGAGCAAGAGCAAAATACAGCATTGAAGGTTGTCCTGCCGCATCTCTTTTGAACTGCTGGTGACTGTCTTCAATTTTCTCCATGTCCGTCTGCACCCGCGGCGGACCTTGCGGTTCATCACCGGCATCGCGTTTCTTGAGCTGGAGACCGCCCTTCTTTTCTTCTACGGCAGCTTCCTCTTCTCCTTCAGCGGCCTCCGCTTCTTCAACTACCGAAGGCTCTTCTTCCTCAACCGCAGGTTCCGGCGGTTTGACCGACGGAGCCTTGCCCGGCAGGGACAATCCCTGCTTCGGCGGCTCAGGAGCGGCGGCAGGAGCTGCCGCGGGAGCGGATACCGGAGTAAGCGACGGCTTCTTCAGAGTAAGACCCGAAGGGGCGCTGAGATTCACTGTCGGCGACGATGGAGCAACACCGGCGGCTGCGGGCGTCGGCAATTTAGCGGTCGGGGTTGACGGCGCAATAGCGGGCTCGGGTGCAGGAGCAGATGCCGGAGCCTTCGGCGCCAGATTCAGAGTCGGTGCTGACGGCGCAACTCCTGCGGGGGGAGCGCCGTTGGTAGATAAGGGCGAAATCTTGATTGTGTCTTTAGAACTGCCTGCGGCGGATTTGACTGCTGCAACCGGTTCTTCCGGCGGAACAGTCCCGCCGCCGGTTGACGGACGCAGTTTAATCGTCTGCTTTGCCCCCGGCACAACACTCTTAGCCTGCGCGACGGTAGGCAGCGGAGAAGCCGCTTCATGCACAGGCGTCGGAGCATGCGTCTTCTGAAGTTTTACGGTATCATCGCTTATATCCTTGACCATAGGCTCAGCATCCGGCGGCGGCACTGACGGAGCAACAGGCTGAGGCACGGTAGGACTGACTACTGTTTTCTCCAAATCTATTGCAGCGGGAGCGGCGGCGCCCGGCGGCAGAGGCTGCAGTTTCACAGTCTTTCTAGTTGAAGTGTCTTCAAGAACATTTTTCAGGCTGCCGGTATCGGTACTGACAGGAGCTGCCACAGGTACAGGAGCTACCACAGGTGCAGGCGCTGCCGAAGCTTCGACCGGCGCAGGCGCAACAGGAGCCGACGAAACCACAGGTGCAGGCGTTGCTGTGCCGCCGGGCGGCAGAGGCTGCAGTTTCACAGTCTTTCTGGTTGAAGTATCTTCAAGAACATTTTTCAGGCTGCCGGTATCGGTACTGACAGGAGCGCTTTGTCCTGGAACAGGCATCACTACAGGTTTAAGTTCAACCGTCGCCGCAAAATTCACCGGTGGGGCGGCAGATTCAGGCGCAGCAACAACGGGCTTAAGCTCAACCGTTGCCGCCAGATTTACCGGAGGAGAACCCGGCTTCGGCAGTACGAATGGAGCGGGAGCGCCGGCAGGTTTGCCAAGCGGAGCAAGTTTAGAAATGGGGCCTCCGGCAGTAAGCGGAGTAAGCTTAATCGTCTTTTTAGTTTTAGTATCATCCATTCTTTCCATATTGCCGGTGTCGGTGTCGCGTCCTGCCAGTACATCACTGAGCGGCGCAGACTCGGTGCCAACGGAGATCGGGGATGAATTTGTCTTAAGTACAACAGACTGGCGCGTCCTGGTATCGTCTTCCGCGAGGCTTGCCGGACGGGGCAGCGAAGTTATAGGAATTGACTCGGTACTCTCCACCTGGGAGGACGGAGCTTTTAACACAACTGACTGACGGGTCCTGGTATCATCTTCAGCAAGATTGACTGGACGGGGCAGCGTGGTTATTGGAATAGACTCGGTGTTGATCGCCGGGGCTGAAGGCGTTTTAAGCACAACGGTCTGACGCGTTCTGGTATCGTCCGCGGGACTTACAGGATAAGGTAACGTGGTTATAGGAATCGACTCGGTATTGATTGCCGGAGACGGAGGCGTTTTAAGCACAACGGTCTGACGCGTTCTAGTATCGTCATCCGAGACTCCGGACGGACGCGGCAAAGTAGTTACAGGAACTGCTCCAGTATTGGCTACAGGAGTTGCAACAGTGCCGAGTTTCATAACCGGCACGGGCCCGGCTCCGGTGGAGATCGGAGAAAGTTTCACCGTTTTTCTGGTCTGAGTATCAGACATCCGGTCAAGATTGCCGGTATCGGTATCACGGCTGGCCAGTACATCTTTCGGACGGGCGGCTTCAGCAGGCGCGGCTGAGGGAGCAACAGAAGCGACACGGACAGAAGCAGTTGAACCCAGGCTGATTACCGGTACCGGTACAGCACCGCCGGTGGATGGTTTGATTTTTACGGTCTTCCTGGTCTGAGTGTCAGACATTCGGTCAAGACTGCCGGTATCGGTATCACGACCGCTTAGCGGATCCTTCAAAGCTTCGTGGGTCACTTCTGATGGATCAACATTCGTCTGCCCCGGAACATTTAAGACTATCTTATTCTCATTGTCAGCCATTTCAGTCCCTTTCTAAAAAATGCACCCGCCTGTCTGCAATTAAATTAATATAAACATTATTAAATTCAAATCCACAATCGTCATTGATTCAGAATAACAAAATTCCTGACCGGTTTCATCAACCGTTCTTTTTCTTGTTATAAAATTCCTGAACTTTCTTACCGACATCAAGGTAATTCACATCAGCCTGATAAATCTCCTTATAACTTTCCAGCGCTTTTTCCGCATTATCTGATGCCTCATAAGTTTTAGCCAGGTAATACAAGGCTTCCTTCTTAGCCTTGTCCATCACCAGCATTTCCGTAAGCGCGGCTGAGAGCTGCTCAATTGCCATATCGTACTGCTCCTTGAGCAGAAAACAGCGTCCCAGATAAACCATGCAGCCGGTCTTGCGTTGAAGATTTTTGCGGGCATACTGGAATTGCTCGATTGCATTGTCAATAAAGTTGCCGTTAAAATAGAGTATTGCCAGATCATAACGCAGTTGATTGTCATTCGGATAAGTATTAACCCGATCAGTCGCGCGCTCAAGCTGGTAATTATATCTTTTCTTTTTAACTTCTTCGACCTGAGCAAAATTAGCTGAATCAACGCACAAATCGCTGATTTCAATATCGATTTTAGCAATGTTGGATTTTTCAATGCTCTTATCTACCGCCGGATCCATTGCACCGATGGCTTTGGCGACGCGGGTATATTGCTCAATCGCGTCGTCATACCGGCCGCAGGCGTGATACAATTCACCAAGTTTCTTCCGGGAATCAATTGAGTCCTCTTTTTCCAGGTCTTTTTCCAGTTTGCCGATGACCATTTTCATCTGGTCGACGTCATGGAGAGTTCCGTCAAGCAGCTCGGCAACCATCCCTTCTTCCTTATCCTTGACCTTGTCCTGCGTTTTACCTTCCTTCTGCCAGTCGCCCTGCTGCATACTCGCCAGCGCCACCGCGGAACGCATTTCAGCCTGAACGTTAAGATCTTTCGGATGTCTTGCGGCAATTTCCTGAACTATTTTCAACGCGCTCATAGCGTCGCCGCATTTTCTGTAAAAATCTGCCAGTTTACGCAAATTGGTTTCGTTGTGCGGCTTCAAATCGCGGAGGATGGATAATGCTTCAACCCCGATAAACGGAGCTCCGGCCTTCAGTGAAGCATCGGCCAGCATATTAAGCACCAATGGATTGTAGAGATTTTTTGACAGCACTTCCTCGCACATTGCCATCGCTTCAAGCGGTTTCTGGGAAATAGCAGACTTAATCTTTGCGGCCTGAAATGATGATTTCAAATTAATAAATCTGCCCGCAAGCCCGCCGATTTTATTCGACTTCAATTTCTCATATTCACGCAGTTTCTCCCGCGCCGGTATCAGCCCGGGACTCTTCCTGACCAGATCTTTCAGAAGTTCGATCGCGTAATCTAAATTGTTCTTCCTGCCCGATTCAACCGCCCGGTTGAACATTTCCCGCATGCCTGTCTGCACATCCTGAAGGTTCTTCTTGTCCATTATCTTATCCTCAAAGCTTTAACTTTTTTAGCGCGATAATTTCCATTTAAATAAACAGATTAAAATATACGATAAAAAAACTCTTTTCAAGCCGTTTTCCGCTATTCATAACAATAAAATGACATTCTTCCCAAAATCCGCTCAATTCAGGCTGATTTATCTCATCGGAAATCCATGTTTGTTTATTTTGCAGAATTATTGCGAAAAATGCTTGACTTATATTATTTACCGGTTTATAATTATTTATTATAAAATTTACGGTTTATAACTATTAAATGTATTGAATTTTAATATTGGAAAAATGTCAAAATGAAAACGATCAAGTGCGGTGTTATCGGTTGCGGAGTAATTGCGCCTTCACATATTGAAAGCTTTAAGTTCCTGAAAAATGTAAAGGTGAAATGGGCCTGTGATCTGATATCTGCCAAAGCTGAAAAAATGGCGGCACAATACGGGATTCCCAAAACCACGACTGATTACCATGAAGTTCTGAATGATCCGGAAGTTGACTGTATCGCGGTCTGCACCGATCACGGCAGCCATGCTCAAATCGTGGTTGACGCGCTGGACCATAAAAAACACGTCATCTGCGAAAAATCACTCGGACGCAGCCATGCCTGTCTGAAAAAAATGATCGCTGCCCACAAGCGCAATCCTGAACTCGCTTTCGGCGGAATTTTCCAGCACCGCCATGAGGCCGTCAATCAAGTGCTGAAAAAATTGATTGACGAAGGCGCGTTCGGCAAGATTACCACCGTCAATATGAACAGCAACTGCCTCCGTACCAATGAATATTACCGTACCGACGCCTGGCGCGGCACCTGGGCGCATGAGGGCGGAGCGGTATTGATCAATCAGTCGATTCATTATATTGACCTGATCAACTGGCTGTTCGGCGGCATCAAAGAGCTTTCAGCACGCTGCGAAAATATGACCCATAAAGGCGTTATTGAAACTGAAGATACCGCCGCATTCGCCATCAAGTTCAAACGCGGCATGCTCGGCGCCGTCACCGCCACCGCCTCCAGCGCTGCTAACTGGCGGCATTCATTCTCAATCAGCGGCACCGAGGGTTATCTGGAATATGTAAATCTCAAAGTCACGCATCTGGAATTCAATGACAAAGCCAGACAGCAGGAAGTTGAGAAAAAGTTTGCCGCCTGCGCAATTGACCCTGCGCTTCAAACCGGCAAAGTCTATTACGGCGGCGGACATCCGGCTCAAATCAAAGATTTCGTACAGGCGATCCGCGAAAAACGCCAGCCGTTTGTCACCGGCGAATCAGCAGCGGAAACCGTCAAAGTCGTCCTGGCCTGCTATAAATCCAGCCAGACCGGTCTATGGGTGAAACCGTAAGCCGCCGCTTTATTTTTCCATATTTAACGCTATATTGCCTGAGTCACTGAAATTCAGGCAAAACACTTAACCTGATTTCCGCAGTTGCGCAGGCTCGGGCGCAACTTTAAGGAAGCAACCCGATGCTGTATAAGCATACTGCAAGGTGAAGCTGACGCCGAAGATATGCCCAAACGGCGCAACCCGCAGGGTTGAATTGTATCGGGCTGTTTTTCGATTATCAGGTATTAACATAAATTTGGAATTATTCAACTGCGGAAATTCAGGATGAACACCGAAGACACAATCAGCGCGATCTGCACCGGCATCGGCGGAGCAATCTCAATTATCAGGATTTCCGGTCCTGATTCACTCTCCGTCGCCGGCAAAGTCTGGCACGGCAGGGCCGGCCTTGGAAATTCCAGCGCCAGAAAAATGCTGCTGGGTAAAATATCATCTGCCAATAACATTGACGGGGAACCGGCGCTGGCGGTCTATATGCCCGGCCCGAACAGCTATACCGGCGATGATATTGTGGAACTGCACTGCCACGGGGGGACTCTGGCGGTGCGCCGCGCTTTTGACGCCGTCACCGCCGCCGGGGCCAGACTGGCGGAACCCGGGGAATTTACTTTCCGCGCTTTTGTCAACGGAAAAATGGACTTGACGCAGGCGGAAGCCGTCGCCGATCTGATCTATGCTCACAGCGATATGGCGCTGCATCTGGCGGAAAGACAAATCGCAGGGGCGTTGAAAAATAAAATCAACCGGTGCCGCGAATCCCTGATCGATATTCTGTCCGAATGCGAATCCCGCATGGATTTCACCGAGGAGAATCTCGACTGGACCGACTCCGGAATCTTCATTGAAAAAATCAACGCCATCTGCCGCGATATCGACAAACTGAAAGCCTCCGGCAAAGAAGGCGTAATCCTGCGCAACGGCATCAGAGTGGTTCTGGCCGGCAAACCGAATGTCGGCAAATCCAGCCTGCTGAATCTGCTGCTCGGCTATGAGCGCGCCATCGTAACTCAACTGCCCGGCACCACTCGCGACACACTGGAGGAGACCGCCAACATCCGCAATATTCCCGTCCGGCTGACCGACACCGCGGGCATCCGCGAAGCAACCGACCTGATCGAAGGCCTCGGCATCGACCGCAGCCGCAAAATCATCAAGGAATCACAACTGCTCTTCTGGATGCTGGACGCCTCGTCTGCAACCATCAGCGCAGACATTGAAGAAATGGAAAAACACGTCGCGGAACACCGCAATGTCATCGCCGTGTGGAATAAGCTCGATCTGGCCGGCAATACTCCCCTGCCAGCGCTGAAATATCCGGCAGCCGGGATTTCCGTCACCGCCCGGACCGGCATTGATAAACTCATGGATCTTTTTGAACAGGCCGTATGGGGTTTTCCGCATACCGAAGAACCGGAGATCGCCGTAAGTTCACGCCACGCCGCCTTGCTTGACGAAGCCGTTGCTGCGCTGCCGGAAGCGGCGGCCATGCTGAAGTCCTCCGACTGGGAACTGGCCGCCGTACATCTGCGCGCCGCCATAACCGCGCTGGGTTCCATCACCGGCGAAAACATCGCGCCTGACATCCTGGAAAATATCTTCAGCCGCTTCTGCATCGGGAAATAAGCGGGAGAATAAATTCCAGGTTTTAAGTTTTAAGTTTTAAGTTTTGGGTTTTAGATTTCAGGTTTTATTCTGACTCCTGACTCCTGAATTCTGACTTCTCTCTTCGCCCCTCACCCCTGCACCTGCTTATATCTGAAACAGCA
>CAIMFA010000454.1 GCA_903840185.1 uncultured Lentisphaeria bacterium
AACGATACTCCAAAGTGTCGGAGTGTTTATGAAAACTGAAAGCCGTTATGCTCAACGATACTCCAAAGTGTCGGAGTGATTGTCTAAAATGTCCAAAATATAGATGGTTGTTTAATGAATTCAATAACTTTAGCACTTTAGAATTTTAGAACTTTAGAACTTGCGCAGGGGGTGTCCAGAATGGGGGGAGAACGGACGAGACGGACAAAAACAGACAAAACGGACTTGGGAAAAATCCTATCTGTCCTATCTGTCCTATCTGTCCTATCTGCCCCATAAGACCCATTTTAGAATTTTATAACTGTTCAACTGCATTTGCGTTTCGAGGTATTGCCGTCTATACTAAATATCAGAGGATTTATTAAATCTAACCTTAGCGGATTGGAGCAGCTATGAAAACTCAAGTGGTGCTTCTTTTAGTGGCGGCATTCATGCTGTCAGGAGGTAAAATCATGGCCTATGAGGATATCTACAAGCAAACTCCGTCGGGCGAATTTGAAATCAAAACTATTCCAGCGGGTAAAATGCTCTGCACACAAAGCAAAGAGCCTTACTTTGACGCCGACAATAACCTGTTCATGCGGCTGTTTAATTACATAAAGGCGGAAAAAATTCCGATGACCGTGCCGGTGGAAGCGGAAATCAATCCCGGCGTGATGCGTTTTCATGTCGGCAGTGAAGCCGCCGCCCAGCCGCACAAAGATACCGGCGAGGTGAAAGTCATTGAACGTCCGTCAAGAACAGTCGCGGCGCTGGGGATTCGCGGTTCGTACAGTAAATCGAACTATGAAGGAGCGAGAGGGCAGTTGGAGGAATGGCTGAGTAAAAATCCCGATTACGAAGCAGACGGACAGCCTTATATGACCTACTGGAACAGTCCGATGATGCCGTTCTTTCTGAAACACGCGGAAGTGCAGATACCGGTAAAAAAACGTACAACAAAGGTGAATATTATGAAACTCAACACACTTACGCCTGAAGAGAAATACGTCATTCTGGACAAAGGCACGGAACGCCCGTTCACCGGCAGATATAACGATGAGTTCGGGCGCGGCATTTACACCTGCCGCCAGTGCGGCGCTCCATTATACCGTTCGGACGATAAGTTCAAGACGGACTGCGGCTGGCCGGGATTTGATGATGAACTGCCGGGGGCAGTCAAAAAGGTTGCCGATCCGGACGGCATGCGCACCGAAATCATGTGCGCGCAATGCGGCGGTCACCTGGGACATGTGTTTAACGGGGAAGTACTTACTCCGAAAAACACCCGGCACTGCGTGAATTCTATTTCAATGAATTTCGAGCCTGTCGATTCCGGCAAGTTCGGGCGGGCAATCTTTGCCGGCGGTTGTTTCTGGGGAGTCGAATACTGGATGAAAAAACAACCCGGCGTACTGACCGTTACTTCCGGCTACACCGGCGGCAGCAAGAAATACCCGACCTATAAAGAGGTATGTTCCGGCCAGACCGGACATGCCGAGGCCGTTGAAGTGATTTATGACAAAAGCAAAGTAGATTACGAAACGCTGGCAAAGGTTTTCCTGGAAATCCATGACCCGACCCAGTTGAACCATCAGGGGCCGGATTACGGCAAACAGTACCGCTCGGTGATTTTCTATCTGGATGACGCGCAGAAGCAGACCGCCGAAAAACTGATCGGCATTCTGCGGGAAAACGGTATCGCCGCCGTAACCGCGATCGAGCCGGCCGGGAGATTCTGGCCGGCCGAGGATTATCATCAGGATTATTACAGCCGGAAAAATTCCGCCCCCTATTGTCACGCCTATGTCAAACGATTCCAGGACAATACCTTGCGGCAAAAATAGATTTTACGGCATTTTTTTTAACCGGACGGTCAAAGTTAGTCAAATCAAGTTATCCGGCTATTTTTTTTCGGATTTTTTTCCGAAAATTTTGCCCTTAATTTTATTTAGACATTTGACGTATCCCCATTGATGATTTATTCATAAAGAGGAGGCTCTTTTGTTTGTTGTTTACAAATGATAAAAAGGGCCTCCAATTTTCTTTATGAAACAAAAAAAGAACAATATTAGAATTAAGGGGGACGCGAACAGTGTTAGTAGATTATCAAGATTATTACAGCGAAACAGACTGGGCTTTATTCAAAGATGAAGCAGATAAGCATGAAACTCCGTTTCTGATAATCAATCTGAATATATTCCAGCATAAATACGAATACCTGAAAAAGCATTTCCCGTATGCGAAAATCTACTATGCGGTAAAATCCAACCCCTCGGTTGAGGTGCTTGAACTGTTAAGGGACCTCGGTTCCTGTTTTGATATCGCGTCCACTTACGAGCTCGACCGGGTGCTGTCACTCGGCATTTCGCCCGACCGCCTGAGCTACGGCAACACGATTAAAAAGCTTAATGATATAAAATATTTCTATGATAAGGGCGTCCGCCTGTTTGCCACTGACAGCGCCGCGGACGTAATCAATCTGTCCAAGGCCGCGCCCGGCTCAAAAGTGTTTTTCCGGATATTGACCGAAGGTTCCGATACCGCTGACTGGCCGTTGTCCAGAAAATTCGGCTGCCATCCGGATATGGCGATTGACCTGGTAATCCAGGCCAAGAAGCTGGGGCTGGAACCTTACGGCATCTCTTTCCACGTCGGCTCGCAGCAGCGCGATATCGGCACCTGGGACTCGGCAATCGCCAAAGTTAAATACATCTTCGACTTCCTGCTTGAGGAAGGAATCCCGTTGAAGATGATCAATCTCGGCGGCGGTTTTCCCGCTAACTATGTGGTCAAAACCAACCCGATGGAATCTTATTCGGAAGAAATCACCCGTTACCTGCAGGAAGACTTCGGCGAAGACCTGCCGGAAATCATTCTGGAGCCAGGCAGATATCTGGCCGGCGAAGCGGGTGTGCTGGTCAGCGAAGTCGTTCTGGTTTCGCGTAAATCCAGACTGAACGTTGACCGCTGGCTCTATCTCGACGTCGGCAAATTCAACGGCCTGATTGAAACCTGGGACGAAAGCATCAAATACCCGATCTACTGCGAAAAACGCAGCAGCAACATGGGCAATGTCATCATTGCCGGGCCCACCTGCGACAGCCAGGACATCATGTATGAGAGCTATCTCTACAAAATGCCGATGAACCTGGCCGCCGGCGACCGGCTGTACTGGCTGACTACCGGAGCCTACACCACCAGCTATTGCTCGGTGGAATTCAACGGCTTTCCGCCGCTGAAAACATACTACGTAAAATAATTTTACCCGAAAACTGTTCTGCGGTATTTACTCCCCGCCTGATTATGCTTCAGGCGGGGTTCTCTTTTTTACCGCCGCTTGCTTCCTGATTTTTTCCGGATATATTTATTGATAATTCGCTGAAGGAGGGAGATAAAATGAAACAGGATACGGTCAAGACTAGTGCATGCATCTGCTGGATTACCGGATTTGTTTTGTTGCTGGCGGCAGGTATGCTGATCAGCGCGATCTTTATCCGGCCAATGCTGATTGCCGGAGTATTAATTCTGGCAGTTGCTTTTCTATGCTACCTGTGGGCTCCGGAGTCGTTTGAGTTATCCGACGATTTGCAGTTGACAATCAATTATCATTCGGGCAAAAAACAATTCGGACCGGTGGTGAAATGCTACCGGCTTGCCGAAAACTTCTGCTGCGGGATCAGATTATGCGGTAACGGCGGACTTTTTGCCGCGACCGGGTTGTTCTGGGACCGTAAATACGGCAAGTTCAGGATGTATTCCACCAGCGCCAGTTATAAAGACTGCGTCATGGTGGAGACCGCCGACAGGAAAATCATTATCAGCCCAAAAAATCCCGATGCCTGGATTTCCGACTGCGCGTTTCTTAAAATCCCCGGGAAATCTTCCGAAGCATAGCCTGATTTTGCTTTGATATATTTGGGGTATGATTGCGGCATATTTTTTGCCGAAGGCTTCGCCGCCGGCTTATTTGAAGCCGCCAAAGGTTATTTTTTATTTAATATCAGCGCTTTACGAACCAAACTTACCGGCTTATA
>CAIMFA010000455.1 GCA_903840185.1 uncultured Lentisphaeria bacterium
ACTGGTGACTGGTGACTGGTGACTGGTGACTGGTGACTGGTGACTGGTGCACATTCGCCGTATTTTCGCTTGAAAATATATTTGCAGGCTGCAATTTAACGGCGGTTTATCGGCATAATAACTTTCCATTTTTGTTTCACCTTTTAAGCCCTGCGGCTTAAAGCTATTTTTTTAAGGCTGTTTTATTGATTTAACCTACTAGTCCGTTTTAACCAGCCCGCGAGAGCCCCTGTACTTTGGTTTTGCTGCAAAACTTCCGTATCCAGACATCGGCAAAATATACCATATCCAAAGCGGCGCAGGGGCGCCGCAGTCCGTGCGCCTGCAAGCGCACTTATACAGAGCGGTGCAAGTCCGCTCCATATGAACATGGACAGTATGTAGCAGAACCTAACTGCGTCGCCAAGAGGCGGGGTGGAGAGCAAGGGGATGCGAAATGGCAGTCCGTAGGATACGAACTCGATTCGGCCTGATTGACGCGGCGAGTCTGCGGACTAATGACGAAGCCTGAAACCCGGCATATCGTCCCTGATGTAAAAGAAAGGACAGTGCGCGGGAAACCGGATCTGCTAACGCCATGGGAGAAAGCATGAACCGGGCTCAATGGGGTGTTTGGAGACGGAATGCCATGAAGTGTGAGTGCGTGAAACAGGGAGAACTGTCCGGAATAGCGACGGCAATAGCCGTCCGGACAGAAGTCAGAGCCGCCATAGTAGTGTTGAAACCGGGTAATTCCGGCGGAGCGAAGGGATCGGCAGGAAGGTGAATGATTGTGAACCGCCAAGAGGAAAGGAGACCGCGAAAGTGTGCAAAAGTACTAAGCAAGCGGAGAAGCCCGTAAACCCGCGCTGGGAATGGGTGGAATCCACGGTGTGGAACGCAAACATGCTGAGAGCGCTCGACGAGGGCGTTAAAGGAGGAAAATGGTTCAGTCTGATTGACAAAGTGTACAGACGTGCGAATCTGGACAGCGCTTTTGCCTCGGTAAAGCGCAACGGCGGCGCACCCGGAATTGACAGTGTAAGTGTTTCGAGATATGAACAGGAATATGAACACTATCAGGAAACGTTGCAGCGGGAGCTGCAAAACGGACAGTACCGTCCGAAGCCGCTGCGGCGGAAGTATATCGAAAAGGCCGGCAGCAGAGAAATGCGGCCGCTGTCGATACCGACCGTCCGCGACCGGACAGTGCAGAAAGCCGTCGTCAATGTGCTGGAGCCGATTTACGAAAGGGATTTTGCCCCGACCAGTTACGGGTTCCGTCCCGGACGCGGTTGCAAGGATGCCTTGCGTGAAGTCGAAAAGCAGTTGAATGGCGGACTATTCTGGGTGGTTGATGCTGACCTGAAAAGCTACTTCGACACCATTCCGCACCAGCCGCTGATACAAAGACTGGCGGAAAAGATCAGTGACGGACGAATGCTCGAACTCATTGAACTCTTCCTGAAACAGGGTGTGATGGACGGAATGAAAGAATGGACACCGGAAAACGGAACTCCGCAGGGCGGGGTGATTTCGCCGTTACTGGCGAACATCTACCTCGACCCGCTGGACTGGAAGATGCATAATAACAAACACTGCATGATCCGTTATGCGGATGACTTCGTTATTCTATGCCGCAGTCGCGAGGAGGCGGATACTGTGATGGCGATAGCGCGTGAATGGGTGAACGAAAACGGTCTTACACTGCACCCGGAGAAAACCCGGATTGTCGATATGTCGCAGGCTGGAAACAACTTCGACTTTCTCGGCTACCGGTTTTTCAGAGGCGGCAGGAGCGGGCGGATAGCCCGGCTCTGCCGCTCGAAAAGTCTGGAAAAGTTTAAAGACGGCATCCGGGAAAAGACCAGACGCAACAACGGATGCTCAATGGATGCTATTGTCAATCAACTCAATCCGAAACTGCAAGGATGGTACAACTACTTCAAACAAGTCAAGCTCAGCCAGTTGCGAGAACTGGATGGCTGGATCAGGAGGAGGCTGCGATCCATCATGCGGCGACGGCACAAGCGCCATGGCATCAGCAAAGGAGCTGATCATCAGCGATACCCAAAATCTTGGTAGCGTCTCAACTTGGAGACCTGAACACTTGAGTTCATTTTAACTGGCATCGTGCCGTCATTCCAGACTTGGGGCTCTGCCCCAAACCCCGAGATTTTTTAAGGCATTTAAGGCATCCCGACATGTTGACCGGTCGGGGAGAATCTCTCCCCTTCCTGTCGGTCTACCTGCACGGCTATTCCTTGACTGGTTGCTTCTCAGCAGAGCCAATCGCCGCTTCGCCGTACAAATTTACGTTATCATTACGCATGGTAATTACAATATTGCATTGCCGAATTCTACAATATTTTCTGTCTATAACCGTACTATTTTCACTCCTTTCGCATCCGGTTCTCCCGGACGCCAGTCATTATAGTAATGTGCAAGGCGCAGATTCATTGCATTCAGAGCTCCTTGAGGCGTCCATTTACCTACATTTACCCGCATATTGACTGTTCGCATGACCCGTTCAGCAAGGCTGCTGGACTTGCCGTTCAGGCGTTTTTCAAGGGCACTGAACATATCCGGCCTGGCATTGGTCAGATATGACTCGCAACCATTATAGCCCCGTTCCGCACATAAAGTTATCAGGCTATTCAACTGAGTTCGTTTTGCCAGAAGCAAAGCATCAATATCGTCCGTCTCCATATACGAGCGCAATGACACGATGTTGTATATTTTGCCAATTATTTCCAGCCAGTCCGCAGATTTTCTTTTTACCTTGTCCGCCCACAGGCAGTGCTTCAGCTGGTGGGGAATATGCCAGAGGCAACGCTGCAATATTACATTCACGCATTTTATCCCATTGAAAATGCTCGTATCTCCATCTGTCACCAGCAGAAAGTTTTCAAACGACATTATTGTCTCTCTTAGAGGGGCAAACAGCTTGTCCCAGCCTGCGTCATATTTGCCAATCGCCAGTCCAGCTATCCTTACTCCGCCACCGATCTTTTTCTGAATGAATACTTTCAATTCCTGACCGCGTTTCTTGATGCCGATGATCGGGATTCCGGTTCCGTCCGCCTCGCCGCACGGCAGTTCTTCCGGATCAAGATCAAAAACTATTGCCTTCCCGACCTTTTGAACACACCGCCAGACTTTCATGCGATCAATGCCGATGCCGACCATTCCCAGGATTTTCTCCGCAACGCGGAAGGGTGTCAAGGCCCCGACCAATGCCAGCATTTTCTGCGTCGTTAAACTCATCTTCTGATATTTTTCTATGCCGAGGAGCGCACGGCTTATAAACATTTTCTTGCCGCATGATTTACACTGCACCTGCATCTGCGGCAATTCTATTTCTCCTCGAATAGTCGTTATTTTCATCGGCTTGGCATCCTTGGTTTTCCAGATGAAATCTTTGTTGTTGCCGCAGGTGCAACAAAACGGCTTTGCAGCCTCCTTCATCGCGCTATCGCCAAATTGCTCCAGAGAGGTTTTTGCAAAATCTGTAAAAACCATCTCCTGAATCTGCTTGAAACCTGATGTCAAATAATCGATGTTGCATTCTTCAACTTCTACGCTATAGTTAAAATTGCATTCTATTTTCACAAGAGTTCGTCCTTTTTAAGTTATTAAGCAATCTTAAAATGAACTCTTGTGATTTTTTATCCAGCAGAATTACTGCTTAGGTCTCCATTTTGTGACGCGACTAATAAACTACTAACCAAACAGGTGATTATGTACAAAATACAGCAGGGTAACGAAGAAATCAATTCCAATGGCGGGATTTCTCTAATCGGAGCACTACTCCGCAATGTAAAAAGTTTTATGAAGTTTGACAAAATGACATTTGGCA
>CAIMFA010000456.1 GCA_903840185.1 uncultured Lentisphaeria bacterium
AAAATAGGTGTTGTTACAAAAAATAAAAATAGCTATTACTTGCATCTGCATACATGGCCCGCCTGCAGTGATGTTTGCGTTCCCAATGTTTCCGGAGACATAAAAAAAATCCAGCTTGCTGGATATTCTGAAGCGCTGACTTCTGATATAGTGACCCGTGAAGTAAATAAGAATTCGATAGACCAGCCGTCCGGGCTGTTCATCCACGGCCTGCCCGCAAACCCTGTAAATCCGTGGATCAACATTATCCGGGTTGATTTTAAAGCTGAGCCAGTCATTGATACTGCCGCTATCAACAAATCGAAAAATAAAGTCGTAAAGTTTTTAAGCAGAGAGTCTGCATACTTAAAAGCTGAAACCGGCATATTTAAAGCTGAAGGCGGAATTCCGTGGCACGAAATAAACAGATTTTATAATGGCAATACTTCGATCGGCCATATTATACGTTACGGCTGTCAGGTAATCTGGAATATTGATGTGGAAAAATCCGCAACGTATGATGTTTATATTGACTTGGGAACTATCAGTCTTCAAACCGGAGCATCGTACAGTATCACTGCCGGCAAAAGCTCCGTCAGCGGGATTACTGAAGAGAATGGCCCATATGATAAATACAAAAGATATTATCTCGGCAAAATGAAAATTAATAAAGGCAGACAGGAAGTTGTCTTTAAAGTTGACAAATTAAAAGGCACGTTCTCCGATATTCATAATATTGTTTTCATTCCAGCATAAAATTATAAAGCCCGGCATGAATTATATTCAATCCGGGCATGTTTTTCTGAACTGGATTATTTTTCCAGCCGCAGCCTGGCATATTCTTCGTAGATGTGCCAGTTGACGTTGGACAACTGCGGATATGCGCTCAATTCCGGTTTCTGCAGATATACTGAATAGTTGTAACGCGCCAGCAGAATAGTCCATTCGGCGGAATTATCGAATTTCGCGCCGTATACCGTCAATTCTTTGATGGGTATCGCCATTTCAATTGTCCAGCTTTTGTCTTTGTCTTTCCAGTTGTTCAAGGTGCCGTCAGTCGTCGCTGCAACTTTAAAATTTTCAGGTTTGTAATTGCCGCAGGCGGGGAACACAATACGGCCCCTGCTCGGAAAAGCATACCAGGTCTTTTTATTATTCGGAGTTCCGTAAATTTCCCAGTAATAGTTTGCTTTGGCAGGTTTTAGGAATACTTCAATCAGGTCGCCAGTACCATAAAGATGGGCCTGGTCTTCGTTGCCCTCCTGCATGACGTCGGAATCTTCGAATTCAGCGCCGACATAGAGATAATTATCGTCCCACAGCAGTTTTACCTTGCCTTTTTCCTGCAATTTGTCGCCAAGATTCTTCTGCATGCTTTCCGGCAGCGTGGAATATGATTTAAGCGGCAGACTCAGCGAATATGCCGGAGCGTTAGTCCAGGCGCCTTCATCCAGTTTGCCGTCAAGTTTTACCGGCTCCGTAATATATTTGGCTACCACCTCGGAACTGCCAAGGTCATATCCGGCAGCAGAAAAAGAGACAAGAGAAACAGTACAGGCGGCTAGTGTCATCATCCAGGACTTCTTATTCATCATCCCCCCTATAATTACAAGTTTTTGATGTTTAAAACCCAATAAGATAGCGTTAATTGCGCTCAATGCAAATTACTGTTCTAAAGTTTTCCTGTTTTTTTGAACCTATCTACCGAACCTGAGTCTGACATTCGACTATGATTCGCCATTTTTCTGCCGTTGAGATGGAATTACGAAAAAAAAGTCGATTTTCTTCGGACT
>CAIMFA010000457.1 GCA_903840185.1 uncultured Lentisphaeria bacterium
ATTGGATATAGCCCATTACCTGCATATTGTTTTTAGCCGCAGTGCTCAGATATTCCAGATCTTTCTTATCCAGCGGGAAACGGTCAGGGTTCATCTTGTGGAAATAATGGCCATTCCCCCAGTAATAGCACATCGCCCCCAGTTTGAACCGGCTGAAATCTTTAAAAAACTTTTCAAGTTCCAGTTTATAGCTAAATATCTGGTCTTCGCCAAGCGATAGCCATTCATCAATGTTTTTAAACCATTCAGGGATACTTTTTCTTGTCAGTAAAGGGCCTTCAGAACTCCACGACTGCTTTAACGCCCATTCCCGGTAGATTTGACAGGCATCATACCAGTCTCCGGAAAAACAGCGGATTACAGCCTGATACGGAACTTCCCAGCGCTGCGGAACTGATTTCATATTGTTGGGAATATTTACCAGAGTCCATTCGATTCCCCGTTCCGGGGAAGTTTCGATCTGGTAGCGCTTTGCAAATTGATTACCGTCAAAGCAACCCATGTAAAGACCGGAGCCGGAATTATAATAAGTGTCAAATTCCATGCTATGTCCGGAACGGTTGGGTTGAAAAATCCTGTTTTTGCCCAGCAGTCCTTTTTCGACCGGATTTGCAATCAGTCTGCCGTTATAAGACGGCGTTGCCAAACGGTCGGCATCGCATTGTCCGTCAAGTCCTCCCAGGCCTTTAATTTCAGGCGTCATAAAATAAAAAACGGTATAGATTTGACTTTTATTCTCGAACCCGGCATTTATCCGGCAAAACTGGTCGTTGCTTTTCAAAGTAAAACGAACCCACACATCGAGACATTTCTTTTCTGTACCAATGTCAATTCCGCGCCAGATATATTTAACCCCTTCAGGCTCTTTTACTATGGCACAATCCGCATTTGTATTCAGAGAGCCGATCTCAACTTCATCCTGCTGCTGATCCATCCCGCCAGTGCCGTCATCTTTTTCCGGGTCGATAGAGAGGTTTATTACTTGGGGCAATCCGGCAGTATTGACCTGAATTTTTTTGATTTTAATGCGCCATAGTTCCCCTGATGCCTGCCTGTTGATAAACTCTTTTCCGTTCCGGTTTTTGATGCTGAGGATTCCACCGCCTTGTTCCGGCTGTGCCAGTTTAAGCCGGATACATTCGTTCTGTATTTCCATCGTGTTATTTATACTTGAAACCGCCGCTGGAGCATTGATTGACTTTGTCGATACCGGTTCCATAACGATATTGTCAATATCAACTTTACCTTTGACGCTGAAAGATATGGAAAAAGTATTAATCCCCTGATCAATTGCTACCGGATAGTTTACGGTCACCCATTCCGGAGTAAGTTTGACATTGCCAATCACTTTGTATACGGGTTGAGCATTGGGTTGATATGTGCTTATGCCGGTGCTGACTTCTCCGCTGCCGCGCATACTGCATGCAAAACGGTAACTTCCAGGAGATATTTTACCTGCTTCACTTCGTACAAATGCCGATACTGCCGGTTTGTCGCCAATGGCTATGCGGATAAAACGTTTACCGTTTACCGCATCATTTGCGGCATTGACCAGTTCGCATTTGTCATTGTTCTTTGTCCACAAAACCCAGTTATCAGGCATGACACCATTGGCTGATTGCTCGAAACTGCCGTTGGCAATTAAATTAGCCGGAGAAGTTACAGATATCGCCGCTGGTTCAGGTTCAGTCGCGGCGGCCGGCGCTTCAAGGCCGAGTTGCTTATTGAGCAGTGTGCTAAGATGCGCCGGATAAGTCTCTCCAGAGATTGTTCCCGCACCTTTAAGATTTGCGCCAAAAGTGATACTGTCTCCGAAACATACTACTGCAGCTCCAGGCTTGATTACAGTTTTTAGTTGTTCTGCGGCAGCCTGCGCCAGCAGTTTGCTGCCGTCGGCAGTCAGATGCACGCCGTCCGCGCTCCTGCTGTTTGCGGTATTCCTGATCATTGATCCGGCTTGTTCAGAAGCTCCGCGATTTTTTATTATCAGTTCGTTAAGATCAATCAAAAGAAGATTTTCTTCATGCGCCAGAGCTTTTATTCTCTGATTATACTTTTCAATGCGTTCATTCAGGCTTTCGCTGAACGGGTATTTCTGGTGTCTTGCCCTGACATATTTCTCGATAACCGGATTAATTGTAACCAGTGCAATATACTTGATGTTTCCCTGTTGAGCTTTCGCAATGATAGTGCGGATATTTTTCTCGAATGTTTCCGGCTCTATCAGATTCTGCGAATTCAAGGCGTCGTTCATCCCGAATTCGACAATCAGACAGTCCGGCTTGATTGACAGAACGTCTTTTTCAATTCTGGACAAGGCGTTGGCAGTGTTATTGCCGCCGATGCCGCGATTGTATATTGTCACTCCATTTTCAACCGCATATATATGTGTTGCGGAAATTACCAGTATGGCGATTAAACCAAGTATTAAGCGCATTTCGTTATCCTGATTATTAATTACTGAAATTAACGATTAATGTCGGATCCGCACCGTAGTCAACCATTTTTGCCGGTGTTGTGGCGCGTGAGCTGCCGTCAACAAACCAGATATTGGTTTGCTTTGCATGCCTGGCATGGAGCTTGTAGGTTGCGACAGCCGTATTGTTTATGAAAGCGGCTGAAACCTGAGCATAAGCAGGCCCGGAATTTGTCGTATCCAGAACAAACATAAATTCTGAAGGTTTCAGGCGTGCCGGATTGCCTGGATCAGCCGTAATGTTTTCAATTTTGAAATATTTACCCTGATAGCCGGCAATTTCCCCGGCAAGTTCTTTTCTGGCTCTGATTCCATATGTGTTATAATTACGATTGGCGTTGCCTAAATCATATTTGAACGGCCCCCATGAAGGACAGACAAAGCCGCTGCCGAATTTCATATAATTGCCGAAATGCAATAATTGCACCCAGTTGTATGCCGGACTTTCTGTCGCCATGCGCAATACGGTTGGAGCAAATCCTTTGCTGTCACTGGCATACATGGAGACTGCCAGCCCGCACTGCTTCAGGTTCGATAAACATTGCGTATCTTTTGCTTTGTTCCTGGCTTTGTTCAATGCCGGCAGCAGCATTGCGGCCAGAATTGCTATGATTGCGATCACCACGAGGAGTTCAATGAGTGTAAAAATTGTTAATTCTTTCACTCTCAGTCCGCATCTTCTTTTGCCATTTTTCATTTTTTTCGCTCCCTTTCTTTCAGTTTTTTATTATAAAGACAATCTTATACACAAACTTCTTCCAGCTTTTTTTCTCCTGTCCAGCCGGATGCAGCCTTATTTTTCGGGCGGAATTGCAAAACATAGTCCAATGCTTCACGCAGTCCAACCGTTGCAAGCCCGCAATAAAGGTCAACAATTCCGTAATAAATAAAGATTTCGTTATCAACGACTACGTTGGCACAAGGGAAAATACATTTAGGATACAGGCCGTTCAACTCGTATGATTCCTGTGGTTCCATAACCGGTTGCGGAGAACGTGCGATGACTTTTCTTGGGTCATTCCGGTCCAGCAGCATCAGTCCGACGCGGTAAACACCGTCTCTGTCCACCGCATGGTAAAAAGTCAGCCAGCCATCATCGGTGGGAATCGGCACGCCAGATGCGCCAATTTTCAATTTCTCCCATTCATATTCAGGCTTGATCAGCAGATGATCGTCCGGAATGTCTCTGCCGTCCTGCATGTTCCACGGCATTTCTCTGGCATCTGAAGCATAACAGCTCATATTATCGGAAAACGCTATCCAGATGGCTCCCGGATTGTAGATTAATGGCAGCGTCCATGGTAAACACAGCGTGGGACGGTGCAGCATGGCATATTTGCCGTTGATCTTTTCCGGGAATAATGCAACATTCGCGTCGCTCAGGTGTTCGCTGGTAACCGGACCAAGCCGGTCAACTTTTTGCCAGTCCGAGGTTACCGCCAGTCCCACCCGTCTGAAATTCTCAGTCCAGGTCGGACTCATGTTGCCGTTCGGGCCGACGCGGCGTATTCCGTCAGCATCTTTTTTTATATTCAGAGACCGTCCCGCATAAGCTATATAATATTTTCCTTCGAACTCAGTAATTCTGGAATCCTCAACTGTGCCGTGATCAAACTCGTCCGGGTTGGCGGATGGACGCAAAAATGGTTCAGGCGCGCATTCAAAATTAATTCCGTCTGAGCTTTGCGCGTACCCCAGCACCATATCGCCGCCACCGCGATATAGATCCGTTGACGCGGTGAACAGCATATGGAACTTGCTGCCGTCAAATACTACGCCTGGATTGCGCGCTTCATCGCGTCCCCAGGGCAGATTCGGATTCGGCCCAAGAATTGGATTATTTTTATACCGTCTGATTTTTAACATTTCATTCTTCCTGTTTTATTATTATATTTTTTATCCTGCAAGTATATCCTGCCGGAAAATCAAACCTATCTAGGGATAAGCCGGGGTGCCATTCTAATAATCTTCTGGGACGGGATTATCTGCCCGGAAAGCACTTCCACAGCTTTACGGCCCATGCTGCAAAAGTCAATTGCGATTGTCGGGAAAGACAGGCGCTGCGATAATTCAGGATTCAAATTATCATAACCAATCACTGCAATGCCATTACCTGCAGACTGGCAATATTCCATGGCTCCGGAAGCCAGGTAATCATTAACGCACAATATCGCATCGAATTTCCGTCCGCAATGCAGAGCCTGTTTCGCAAGCTCAGTGCCCATTTCAATCAGTCCTTTGTTAGTCTTGCCGACCGGACTGCCGCCGTTCAGAATCAGTTCCGGATGAATCCTGATTCCGCTGTCGTTTAACGCTTGCAGAAAACCGTCAATGCGGTGATGGTAGTTTTCGTCGCCAACTTCATAGCTGAACACCGCGAATTCGCGGTGCCCATGATTAATCATATACTCAGCAGCCTGATAACCGCCGGCGAAGTCATCATTGAAAATTCCGACAATATTGTCCGGGGCATCGGAGAAATTGGCAATATCATAGTTAATAAGTACAAAGCGGACATTCGGGAATGCTTTTAAGCTGTCGAGAGTATTATCGCGGGCTACTTCTGACAATAGAATGATTCCGGACAAAGACATTTCACGGCTGCTCCGGTAAAAATCAATGTTTTCATCCAAACTGCCGGTAATGAAAAATGGTACTATCTTCAGCGCCTGTCCTTTCTCGGCAATTCCACGATATACCGTCATTTCCAGTATATTATTTTCCATTTCCTGTAAGGAATGATGGCAGTTGATACCAACCATCCGTCTCTGTCCCATGTTGGCAAAAACGTTATGGGCGACAAAAGTGCCTTTTTTCGGGCGACGGTAGCAGACGCCGTCTTCAACTAAAGCCATCATGGCCAGATCGGCCGTGCGCAGGCTTACGCCGGTCATTTCAGCGACCTGCTTCACATTTGGAATCGGCGCATCCGGTTCAAGTTTATTGCGGACAATATATTCCCGCAACTGCTTCTTTATTTGCAGATAAACCGGCGTCGCACTTGCTTTTCGTTCTTCAATTAACATTGCCTAATCCGTGATTATATTTGATTATACTTGAATTATATTCAGATTATACTATGCTGTCAACACCCATTTTAAAAAAAGAGCAAAAAAAGTTGAACCACTATTTTTCTTTTTGTATAGACGTTCAGAGAATAGCTTATTTTACGGAGAGATTCTCTTGACTTTTTGCGTTTATTGACCTTGATTTCATGCTTCGGGTTGACAA
>CAIMFA010000458.1 GCA_903840185.1 uncultured Lentisphaeria bacterium
GGCGCAGATGCTCTCCACGGTTTCGCCAGCCATGTTCAAGGAATTTGAAGTGGACTACGCCAGCCGCATATGTGCGCGTTTCGGTCTGGTTTACTATGGCTGCTGCGATCCTCTCGACGGCAAAATGACCGAGGTGCGCATGATTCCGAATGTCCGCAAGGTTTCCATGAGCCCGTGGGTCAACGAAGAGCGCGGGGCGGCGGAAATCGGCGGAGATTTTGTTTACTCCCGCAAGCCGAGCCCCGCCCTGGTTGCAATGGACCATTTTCATCACGACCAGGTCCGGGATGATCTGGTTAAGACGAAGAATACCTGCGATAAACACGGCTGTCCGCTGGAGTTTATCTTGAAGGATATCAGCACGGTGCGGCATGAACCGGAACGGCTTTCCGAGTGGGCCCGTATTGCCATGCAGGTTGCGGGCGGATGATTGCAGTTGAACGAAATTTTAAGAACTCAATTTGATATAAATATAGAGGTAATTGCAAAGGGAGTCAGGAGGCAGCGTTTGACTGCGGTACCCGCAGTTTTATCAAATAAGAAACGAAAGATAAAAGACAAAAGTAAAAAGATAAAAGTTTTTAAAAAGGGAAAAGTTTGTCCACTAATTACACGAATGAACACGAATGAATATTTTGCTGTGAATTTGATTTTGTGTCACAAAATCAAACTCACAGCAAATGCTTCTGTTTTATCAGTGCCATTCGTGGATAAAAAGGATTCTGAAAAAGGCACACGGACTCGACTGTTTTTCAGGATAAAAGGCTTTTCCGGTTCTTTGTTGCGGTTTTTCCGCCGTGAAAGTTGCGGTTTTGAATCTGTTGCTGTATATTAGCGCCTTTGAAAATAAAAACCTTATATATGGAGATAATAAAAACTTATGACTGTTGACCACAAAAATCCTGAACTCATGGAGAAAATAGTTTCGCTGTGCAAACGACGCGGCATAATCTTTCAAAGCTCGGAAATATACGGCGGCATCAACGGCTTCTGGGACTACGGCCCCTACGGCTGCCGGATGAAACGCGCCGTGGAGCAGTTGTGGTGGAACGAAATGGTCGAGACGCGTCACAACGTCGAAGGCCTGGACTCAACCATCATCTGCCATCCGCGCGTCTGGAAAGCCTCCGGTCATCTGGATAAATTCGGCGATCTGATGTGCGACTGCCGCGCCTGCAAAGCCCGCCATCGCGTGGACCAGATGGAAGACCAGACGGTCTGTCCGAACTGCGGCTCAAAAGATTTGACCGAACCCCGTGAATTCAATCTGATGATGAAGACTTACGTCGGCCCCGTGTCCGACGAAGAACATACCGCTTATCTGCGGGCGGAAACCTGCCAGCCGATATTCGTCGATTTCAATCAGGTCAGAGTAGCCACCCGCCAGAAGCTGCCGTTCGGCATCGCCCAGATCGGCAAGGCATTCCGGAACGAGATCAATCCCCGCAACTTTATCTTCCGTTCCCGCGAGTTCACCCAGATGGAAATGGAGTTCTTCTGCGAAGACGCCGAATCGATGGAGTGGTTCAACTACTGGAAAGGCGAACGCATCAAATATTACCGCGAAAAACTTAAATTCACCGAAGACATCATGCGCATTTACGAGCATGAAAAGCTGGCGCATTACGCCAAAGCGGCAATTGATATCGAGTTTCTGTTCCCGTTCGGCTGGGGCGAACTCGAAGGCGTTCATCACCGCGGCACCTGGGATATGTCCCGCCACGAAGAGTTCTCCGGCACCGATTTGCAGTATATTGATCATGACAACAACCGCAAAGTCACCCCCACGATCATTGAAACCTCAGTCGGGCTTGACCGCACCATGCTCGCTTTGCTCTGCAATGCTTATGATGAAGATACTGCCGACACCAAAAAAGAAGGCCAGGAAACCGACGTCCGCATCGTCCTGCGTCTGCCGGCCAAAGTCGCGCCGATCCAGGTCGCAATCCTGCCGCTGTCAAAGAAACTCGCAGAAGGCGCGGAAAAGCTCTACAAGGATCTGAGCAGCAGATTCCGCTGTGAATATGACGAAACCGGCAGCATCGGCAAACGCTACCGCCGCCAGGACGAAATAGGCACGCCGTATTGTATAACTTTTGACTTTGAATCAGCTCAGGACAACGCCGTGACCATCAGGGAACGCGATTCCATGAATCAGGAAAGAGTAAACGTAACCCAGCTCAGAGAATACTTCGACACGCACATTTAATAACTCTGGAATATTTGGAGAATGAGGCATGACCAAGAGACTTTCGTTAATCCAGCGCATTTTAAAGGCTTCTCATAAGAAAGTTATACTTTTCATCCTCATGTTTTCCATCCTGGTGTTATTGATTTTGGGTATCTTGATCACGCTCTGGTACACTTTCGGTAAAGAGGAAGTGAGCGGCGAGGTGCCTGCGTATGTATCAACAGCCGCGTTCGACAATAGAGGGCTTTGCTAAAATGAGATATTCGGAATTTGGAAAAACCGGAAAAATGGTTTCCGCCATCGGATTTGGCGGAATGCGTTTTGATCTGGATAAATCTCCGGAAGCCAATGCTGATCTGCTCAAATACGCATTCGACAGCGGCATCAACTACTTTGACACCGCTCCCGGGTATTGCAGCGACAAGAGCGAAGAACTTTTCGGACTGGGGTTCAAGAATATACCCCGCGACAAGTATTTTGTAGCCACCAAGCTGGGTCCTGCCCATGTTGCAAACGAACTTGAAGCTTATGAGAAAGTAAAAAAATCCATCGAACGCATGGGGGTCGGATATATTGATTTTTTCTATGTATGGTGCATCCGCCGGATGGCGAATTTCGAGCTGGCCATGAACAACGGACTCTATGATGCGCTGCTCAAATGCAAAGCCGAAGGATTAATCAAACATATCTGTTTCTCTTCCCACCAGGAAGGCGCCGGGGTCCGCAAAATCGTCGAAACCGGGCTTTTCGAAGGTGTTCTGCTGGGAGTCAATATCCTGAACTTCCCGTACCGCTGGGATGGAATACTTGCCGCGGAAGAACACGGTCTCGGCGTTGTAGCCATGAACCCGCTGGCCGGCGGCCTTATCCCAAAAAATGAAGACAAACTGCAGTTTCTAGCATCGCCAGGCGAGACTCCGACCGAAGCGGCATTGCGCTTTCTGGTCGCCAATCCGAACATTACGGTAGCGCTGAACGGTTTCACCACAAGAGAACATATTGACACCGCCTGCCGGGTCGCCGACGCTGAACCGATGACCGCGGAAGATATCGCCAGGATCAAAACACATATATCCGGCAATATGACCAGAATATGCACCGCCTGCGGCTACTGCGAGGAATGCCCTGAGAACATTCCGATTCCGGCATACATGCAGATATACAATGATAAGGCCGTTTTCGGTAAAACAGACGATGAAATGATCAGTTCCATGAAGTTTCAACATGAATGGGGCCTGCTGGTGGAACCCCGCGGCAGCGCCGCCGCCTGCATCGCCTGCGGCAGATGCGAGGAGTCATGCACTCAGCATCTGGACATCATCGACCGGCTCCGGGAAGTAGCGGAATGGGAAGCGAAGTCACAGGATATTAATAAAGCAAAGTAACGCAATAATATATTCAGAGGTCTATCATGCAGGATGAACCGGTTCACAGAAATAGTGTTTCAAGAATGCTGTTTATAAACTCCGGATTGTGGATGCTTTTATTTCTCTACAGCATGAAAGGAACACTTGTTTTCGCCTGGATCATTAACTTTTTCTGCATGATCGGCATCATTGCCGTGACTTCGTTCGGTATAGCGCTGGTCGATACCATGCTGCTGAAGAAAAGCATTAATAAATTTGCCGGATACCTGCTTTATATCTGTCCAAGTCTTCTTGTCCTGGTCGTGCTGCTGATCTTTCTGCCGGATTTGCAGCTGCCCGGCAAAAGTGTCAATCTGCTCAAATCACCTTCCGGCCAATATGACCTGTCATTCCCGATTGAAGATTCATACCGGCAGCTTACGATTTCCAACCGGAAAGGCAAGATTGAATATCAAGGGGATAAAATCGACATCAACAACGGCAGCAGACTTTACTGGATATGGGATGCCGAGGACAACGCCTGGGTATATGATTGCGGCAATCAGAATGTTTTCGTCTTTACGAAAAAAGCCGATAAATGGGAAAAAAACATGTGGGGTGTCGGCACCAGCAGAACCGGAGACCTGGCATTGATCCCGCCAAAAGCCCTTTATCCGATTAAGGAGAGAGACAAAACCAGCGGAACTGCGTTAATTGTTAAACCGGCATCGGATGGCAGCAAACCAGCGGCAATCAGCACCCAGCCCGCGGAGAGCGAATAAACTCAATCACATCCCGATACTTCAGCGGGCCGCCGAAAATGTCCAGCGCTGAACCAATGGTGAAAGCCACCCTGCCCTGCCCATTATCATTGATAATTTTTACATCATCCAGCGACCTGATGCCGCCGGCATAAACTGAAGGTATCGGACAATGTTCCGCCATTATTGCAAGCAGCTTCTCATCAATTCCGGCCTGTTTGCCTTCCACATCCACCGCATGAATCAGGAATTCGCAGCAGAAGTCAGCCATAAAACCCAGTGTATCGGCATTGACTTTCCAGCTGGTAAACTTCTGCCAGCGGTCGGTAACGATATAATATTCGCCGTCTCTGGAGCGGCAGCTCAAATCCAGCACCAGGCGTTCACGGCCGAGCAGCTTGAAAACCCTCTCCAGATTACTCCGGTTAAGTTCGCCATTGGCAAAAATATAAGAAGTCAGGATTACTTGCGAAGCCCCGGCATCCAGCCAGTATCCGGCATTTTCCGCAGTGATTCCCCCGCCGGCCTGAAGCCCGCCGGGATATGCGCGCAGCGCCTCAAGTGCGGCGGCTTCATTGCCGGAACCAAGCATGATCACATGTCCGCCGGTCAGGCCGTCGCGCTTGTATAGTTCCGCGAAATACGCCGGTCCGTGTTCCGAAACAAAGTTTGTCTTCACAGTGCGGGCGTCATCAGTCAGGCTGGAGCCGACGATCTGCTTGACTTGACCGCCATGCAGATCAATGCAGGGTCTGAATTCCATTAATCTTACCTTCCATCTATTGATAACATTCTACCGTCAATCCCGTAAATTACAACTTTAAAAAGGTTATTCAACCTGCAAACCGGCTTTTACACCGCCGGACAAAAAAATGGCGGGCAGTTGGGGACTGCCCGCCGGGGGGAAAAAGGAGGGGATCAATAACTAATTATTCAAATCGTAAGCTAATTTTTCAGTGCTGATGCTCAGCAGCAGCTGCGGATTCTGTTCCGCCGCCTTCTGCCATTCTTCCCGGTACTGTTCCGGAAACTGCACCGACATTGCGCTGACGAGTTCTGTCATCTGTTGACGTTCTGCCTTCTTTTCATCGCTGCCGTTCACGCCGGAACCGGCACCCAGAAGAAAAAGAGACAGCACAGTGATAACAGCGAAGATCGTAACCCGGCCTTTTCTGTCGTTAGAGATGAACATTTTTCGTTCTCCTTTTCTTTTAGTTGTTACTTATGTTATCGCCAGGAAGCAGGTCTGCGGCCATTTCGCGCTCGCCTTTTTCTCTGGCATGCTCGTTCATTCTGTCAATTTCTTCCGCCCAGCGCTCAGTATTCCATATTTCTATGCCGATTTCCACGCCGACGACAAACACTTCACTGCCGGGATTCACCGCGGCATACTCGCGGAACGCCTGGGGAAGCGTCACTCTGCCCTGATTGGAAATGCTTTCAGGACTGCTCATCGCACCAAACCGGCGCATTGAGCGGCGGAAGACCATGCTGTTCGCGGCTTTCGCGGCAGGCAATGTCTCCTGACGGCGCATTTCGAGATATATCTCCTCCGGATAGATCGCTATCGCGCCTTCCGGAAGACAATGCATCACAACCTGCCCGCCACACTTCCCGGTAAAATCAGCAACTACCTTCGGACTTAACTTCAATCTGCCGTTGGCATCTACTGAACACCGGTCCTGTCCGCAGAAAGACAGCACTTATTCAGGTCTCCCTTCTACTATTGCGTTCCATAATATTCCATTATAATCCATTTTAGTCCAAAATTCAACACTTTTTCTAAAAATAATTCAATCTTTTATTTTTTTGAGCTGAAAAAAATATATCAGAAATGACTTTACCGTCCAGTACGCGTATTATCCGTTTGGCATTAGCAGCTATTTCATTTTCATGAGTCACAATAATAATAGTCTTGCCTTTGTCGTTTAAACCCTTGAGTATGGTAATAATTTCTTAGGAACTGGCTGTATGAGCGTTGGTGAATTTTTCATTAGCGCCTCTGCACACGTTATAGCTGCACACGTTTTACCTGTACCTACTCCTTGAAATAGTAACATACTTCTTACA
>CAIMFA010000459.1 GCA_903840185.1 uncultured Lentisphaeria bacterium
GTGACATCAAATGCCGGATTATAGATTTTCACCTCGGAAGGAGCCGTCTGGCGGCCGAAGCCGTTGCGTACTTCATCAGGAGAGCGCTGTTCAATTGGAATGCCGCTGCCGTCGTGCAGAGAGATGTCAATAGTTGAGTAAGGCGCCGCGACGTAAAACGGGATATTGTGGAATTTCGCCAGAATGGCGACCCCGTAAGTGCCGATTTTGTTGGCCGTGTCGCCGTTGGCGGCGATGCGGTCCGCGCCGACAATAACCATGTTGATCCGGCCTTCCTTCATGACTTGCGCCGCCATATTATCGCAAATGGTAGTAATGTCCACGCCGGCTTTGGCCAGTTCCCATGCGGTCAGGCGGGATCCCTGCAGCAGCGGACGTGTTTCGTCGGAAAATACCTTGACCCGGATGCCGTTTTCCTGTGCCGAATATATCGGGGCGAGAGCGGTTCCGTAATCGCCGGTAGCCAGCGCCCCGGCGTTGCAGTGGGTCAGTACGCCCATGCCTTCTGTCAGCAGCGCCATGCCGTGTCTGCCGATTGAACGGCACATTTGAATATCTTCCGTCAGAATATTTAACGCCTCTTCCAGTAGAGCATCTTTCAATTTGCAGATATTTTTTGAGGAGAATGATTCAGCGGCAGCGCGGTTTACGCACCGGTCGAGAGCCCAGAAAAGATTGACAGCAGTAGGCCTTGATTCGGCCAGACGCATGGCTGTCTTATTGACTGCGTCCGTAAATTCTTCCGGTGTGGCGAAAATCTGTTTTCTGATGACCGCCGCCAGTCCGAGCGCCGCGGCGCAGCCGATGGCCGGGGCGCCTCTGACCACAAGACGTTTGATGCAGGAATATATTTCCTCCAGATCGTCAGTCTCGATGTAGGTCAGTTCCATCGGGAGTCTGGTCTGATCCATCAAGCGCAGTTTTCCCGGGATTCCACAAAGGTCAGTGGAAAATTCTCTGACACATTTTCCATCCTGGTATATCCAGCTTACCGGGTCAAGCATGGTGGTAATCCTTATCTTTGAATTCTGTTATTGCAGCTTGGCCGGCTTATCCGCCTTATCCGCCTTGGCCGGTTTATCCGAAGTCTCCGGCTTCTCCGCTTTGTCCGGTTTATCCGGTCTTTCCTCTGTATTGTCTTTATAGTCTACACCCTGCTTGGCAAGCTCGCCGCCGGCTAGAATGATGCTGCCGTTTTTAGGATCGTTGACGAGCGTGGGGATGGTATTGGTTTTCTTGTAAACTTCACGTTTTTCAAGAGCACCTTTGATGTCAAATACGAAATAGCTGAAAATCCGTGGCGACAGCGGCAGCAGAATGTGCAGCCGGCTGAAATTATCCGTGTCGAATTGAGGCTGTTCATCGCCTATTTCCATCCCGAAACGTTTAATTGAAAATACTGTATTATCATCTTCCACGACTAGATAGTAAACTCTCCTGGAGCCTTCATAAATAGTTTTGATATTGTAAAGGCGTGAGCTGATTTTCTTTGATTTGTCTTTGTCCATGGAATCGTCTTTAGGCTTTGTATCAGTATTCAAAAACTCTGGAATACCGACACTTCGCGACCATAGCAGGTTGCCTTCTGAAACATTGAAGAAACAATCGTTTGAACGGTATTCCTCCTTGAACAGAGCATGGGTCACATAGGCCATTACTTTATATTTGCCTGGAGTGTTTATATTGTAATACCGGGTTATCGGGACAATAAACTCTTTGGTTTCTCCGGCCTTGAGAATTGTACCGACGATCGGCGGGGTGGCTTGAGTTATTTTTTTTAACGGAACATTCTGGGAATCACGGATTTCAAAAAGCAGATCGCCCTGCAGTTTTTCATCATGTCCGAAGGCGATTGCGTGTCCGCTGTCATTGCGCATAACAACTTTGGCAAAAACCTTTTCAAACTGAATATAATTGGGGCGGTTCATTGAAAGATCAATGGCGATTTGAGCGTTCACGGCGAAAGGCAGCAGGAGAAATATCCCTGCAACCAGGCATAATAGCAATTTAACGTGCATTTTCATTCATGGCTCCATTGTTGATGAAATGATTTAATTTATCTATGATTTTGTCAATTTCCAGTTTATGGCATTCAAAAGTTCCCAGTGGACATTTCCGCTTCAGGCATTTTATGCAAGGCAGATCCGCTTGAAAGATATAATGGTTGCTGCCGTACGGCCCGGTTTTACAGGGATCGGTGGGACCGAAGAACGCAAACACGGTCTTATTCATGGCGGCGGCAATATGAACGGGACCGCTGTCATTGCTGATAATGAATTCACACCGGCGTATTGTCTCAATCAGTTCGCCGATGCTTGTTTTGCCGGTCAATGATATAATTTTGGCGTCTGTTGCCGACTTCATGATTTCAGTTGATGCCGTGCTGTCGGACTCCGATCCCAGAATAATGAATTTAAGTTCGGGGTGAAGCCGGTTGACGGCGGAGAGGATTTCCGCGAAAAATGCTGGAGGCCAGCATTTGCTTTTCCAGCGGGCTCCGGGGATGATTCCGACGACCCGGTCAGATGGAGTTATACCGGATTCGCGGAGCAGTTTTTCCGCTTTTTCATAAAACTCTTTGACTGGAGCCGGAAAAGTGGAGGCAACGGTATGGGTGGAATTCAGCAATTGCTGCATCATATTGATATTTTTGTCTACAGCATGGAGCGTTGAACCCGGAACAATAATTTTTCTGGTGTAAAAAAACTTTGCTGCCGGTTCTTTAGGAGAAGCGAA
>CAIMFA010000460.1 GCA_903840185.1 uncultured Lentisphaeria bacterium
TAATACCGTTAAGCTGTAATGCCGTAATACCGCTTTATTCTGACTCCTGACTCCTGACTTCCCTGCCTTTTGGGTTGCGGGCAAAGCCCGCCTTAGACTATATTGTCAAAAGTGTTCATCGGAGAAGTCGCGGAAGCCCGGAAGCCGGGAGCCGCCGGAACCGCGTTGATGGCTGTTTCCGCGGCTCTTACCGCCAGAGCAAATGCCAGTGCCATGTTTTCCGGGTCGCCCGCTGCGGCGATGGCGGTATTTACCAGCACGGCGTCAGCTCCGAGTTCGATGGCGGCGGCGGCGTGCGAGGGCAGGCCGAGTCCGGCGTCAACGATCACTGGAACATTGGACTGCTCGATGATAATCCGCAGCATGGTTTCAGTTTTCAATCCCTGATTGCTGCCGATGGGCGCACCCAGCGGCATTACGGCATGAACTCCGACGTCTTCCAGCCTTTTGGCCAGCACCGGGTCCGCATTAATATAAGGAAGGACGATAAAGCCTTCTTTGACCAGAATTTCGGCGGCGGCCAGAGTTTCGATCGGGTCCGGCAGCAGATAGTTGGGATCGGGATGGATCTCCAGCTTTATCCATTCATAACCGGCGGCGCGTCCGAAACGCGCGATCTTGACGGCGTCCTGGGCATTGCGGGCTCCGCTGGTGTTCAGCATGATGCCGACTTTTTTCGTATCTATTGCTGAAAGAATGTCATCGCCGCTGTCGCCGACATTTACGCGGCGGAGAGCCACGGTGACGAGTTCGGTGCCGGATGCGATAATGGCTTTTCTCAGATATTCAGCCGCGGCAAATTTGCCGGTTCCGAGAAACAGCCGGCTTTTAAATTCTTTTCCCGCGATCTTCAATGTATTCATTTTACCACCAATATGTTTCAGTCTAAATTTCAAACTTGGAATATAGCATTTTTTTCACAATAATCAACTGTTAGCTTTGGGCCGTCAATGTTTTACGGCAAGTGTTATAATTATCACATTGGGAACTTTGTAAGTATCTTAATTGCGTTTATATTTCAATATCAATTGCAGGGAAAGAAAATTTAACCGCGGAGTGCGCGGAGAACCGCAGAGAGGAACTTGGTTTTTATTACTCAGCGTCCCTCAGCGTCCTCTGCGGTAAGAAAGGGTTTTTATGGAATTAAATGATATTACCGATAGAATAATCAGTTCGGCAATAAAAGTTCATAAAGCGCTTGGACCGGGTTTGCTGGAAAGTGCCTATGAAGCCTGCCTGCTGTATGAATTGCGGAAGAACGGACTCAATGCGGAATCGCAAGTTGGACTGCCGCTCTGCTATGACGGCGTTGTTTTATACTCTGCGCGGTTGAAAATTCAACTACAGATGAATAGGATTGTGGACTGGATTTTTTCGATCCGACTGACAGGCGATATGAATATCGCCGGAAGGAGGAGCGGAAAAATACAACCGCAAGACATTCACCGCAAGGCGGTTGCGATCTTTCGAGTTTGGATTCGCACTCTTCGAGGCCTTCGATACCCCGGTATCGGCAGCCTCTCAGAATACGAACCAATTCTCAAAA
>CAIMFA010000461.1 GCA_903840185.1 uncultured Lentisphaeria bacterium
ACAGTTCCTTTCTCAAAAACTGCACGCCTGCCTCGCCGTTCCATTTGCCTGCCTCCTTGTCTATTTGTTGAATGACTATAGGACAAGATAGCACAGCGCAAACTAAAAGTAAACAGGCGATTTGATTTTTAATTGGAATGAGTAGTATTTCGGTAACTGGTCAACCGGCTTGAAAAACCTGTCCAGTGAAATAATTTCCGTGACACAAGGCAGCAGCAGTTGACGAATCAAATTGCATACTGTAGATTTTCCGGATCCGCTGCCGCCGGCGATTCCGATACGAATGCACCCGGAATCCTGTCTTAAACTCAACAGGTCATTGATTCCGGCTTCAATCGCATCGTTCATCGCCACCCCGCAGTTATTTATTTATAATTAATACACGATTTTGTTCAGCGGGTATTCGACGATGCCGGTGCCGCCCGCCTTGATGATCTCGGGAATCAGATCACGGATGATATGTTCATCCACAATGGTATTGACGGCGCACCAGCCGCCTTCCGCCAGTTTTGAAACGGTGGGACGTTCCAGCGCCGGAAGTTTTTTCAGCACTTTGGCAAGGTCTTTTTCGCGGATATTCAGCATCAGCCCGACTTTGCCCTGCGCCGCCAGAACGGCTTTCAGCAGCATCGCCAGCTTTTCGATCTTGGATTTTTTCCAGGAGTCTTTCATCGCGTCTTTATTGGCGATAAAGCGGGTGGTGCTTTCGCACAGCGTATCAATGATCTTCAGATTGTTCGCGCGAATGGAGGAACCGGTTTCGGTGATTTCAACGATGGCGTCGGCCAGTACAGGCGGCTTGACTTCAGTGGCACCCCAGCTGAATTCCACGGTGGCTTTGACTTTGTGTTTTTTCAGGTAGCGGGTGGTCATGCCGACCGCTTCGGTGGCAATAAGTTTGCCTTCGAGATCTTTCGGGCCTTTGATCGGGGAATTTTCCGGTACGCACAGCACCCAGCGGAGGGGTTTGCGGCCGACCTTGCCGTAAACCAGTTCGGCGGCTTCGACCACGTCCGAGCCGTTTTCCTGAATCCAGTCGAACCCGGTCAGCCCGCAGTCCAGAATTCCTTTTTCAATATATCTGGACATTTCCTGGGCGCGGATCAGCATGCATTCGATTTCCGGATCGTCAATGGTCGGATAGTACGACCTGGAATTAATGCTTATGGCGTAGCCGGCCTTGGCAAACATATCCACGGTGCTTTGTTCCAGACTTCCTTTCGGTATCCCCAGCATAAGTTTTTTAGCAGTCATAATATTTCCTTAAATTAAATATTTGAATTAATCGCTTTTAAATATACGCATTTTAATCAATTTTTAAAATCCGATTGCATTATTTTTGCCCGGATAAAAATTCGACGGCTTTAATTTGCTTTGGAGAAACTTTCCCATTCTGTCCGTCAAAACAGGTATTGGCTGAATCGGTTAACCGCACATTATGTTCAAGCACATATAAATAGTACATGGCTGATTCTATGCAGTCTCTGCCGGTTTTTCTGTCGTCGTTGAATTTTACTATGCAGGGTACCAGTTTTTCCTGCAGTTGAGCAAAAAGATTCACCTTGTGAATTGCCTGATATCTGTCACAGATATCGGTCAGTGTTTCCGGCATTGCCAGATTGTCGTGAAATCCAATCTCTTTTGCCCGGAAGGCAACATCTCTGACCAGCACGGCGTAAGGCCCGGCCAGATACGGATGTTTAATTCTGGACTGATAACGTTCACTGATCAGGTCCTGCGATTTTAAAGCTTTCAGGTTTTCGCAATGAGGAGAATCCATGAAAAGCATGAACAGTGTTTCCCATAGAATGTCCAGCCATTCCGGCAATGGCAGAATACCATCTGAAAAATTATTGCCGGGCAGTGTTCTGGTCAGATGGAACCAGCAGACAGAATCAAGGGGTTGTGGTTCAACATTATATTTTTCTTCAAATGCCGCAGTTAACACGCAGTCCGGATAATCATCGGTAATATTATTATCATAGTATTTTCCGATGTCGAACGCCTTCAGAAATTCAACGATCTCCTGAGCTGAGATTCCGTAAACTGCCGATATTGATTTCAGTGCCGAGGCGGGACTTTCGCAGTCAAGAATAAGCATTTTATCCCTCCAGTTGACTTTTGACTTCATTTTCGCCGGAATCGCGTTTTATTAGTTCTATTTGTCGCCACTTTCCGGTTTTGAACCGCCACAGGATGATGCAGGCTTCCACCAGGATGGTGAAAGTCATGTATGCCCAGATTGTGACGATCGAACTTTTGAACACCAGCACCAGTATGCAGATACCGGATACCAGCAGCCCCCAGTTGGATATTGCGCTGATCAGCAGCACCGCTTTGGTATCGCCGGCGCCGCGCAATGCCCCCATGAACACAAATTTGGTGGCGTCGAAAAAGTTGAAGATCGCCGCGAACATCAGAATCATCTTGCCGATTTCAAGCACTTTATTGAAATCAATAATGCTGCCGCCGTGCTTCGGGCTGAACAGCGAAATCAGCGTAACCGGCAGGAACAGATAAACCGCCGCCGCAAAAATCATATATGCGGCAGCCATCCGCCACGCCCGGTAGGCGCTTTTTTCAGCGACGTCCTTATGGCCGCGCCCGATATTCTGTCCGACGACAATCGAAGTGGCGTCGGTGAAACCCAGCAGCGGACCGAAGCTGAACTGATTGATAGTAAGCGCAATGGTGGTTGCCGCCAGTGCCGCCGGCTGCAGATACCCGATCATGAACGTTACGATGGTGAACGCGCCGACGTCAAACAGCACCTGCAATCCGGCAGGAGTTCCGAATGAGAGCAGTTTTTTAATGTATTCCCATTCCAGTTTACAATTGCTGCGGGTCGGGAAAACGTCCTGATCCACGCTGAGGAATCCGATAAAGGCGCAGATGAAAGAGAACATCGCCGCCAGTGTTGTCGCTGTTCCCGCGCCGTATATGCCCAGCGCTGGCGCTCCCCATTTACCGAAAATCAGCACATAGGCCAGGATCAAGTTAAGCGCGCAGGCTGCTATATTTATCACCGCGACAAATTTTGTCTGTCCCCGTCCGGAGAAAAATGCGAAAAAAGGTTCGCCCATACAGATAAAGGCTCCGCACGGGATCATTGAATTGTAATAGTCAAGCTCCAGCGTGATCAGCGCCGGCGCATGTCCGCTGTGGTTCAGCAGGAAGCGTCCGAGCTGCGGGGATACATAGCCGATGAAAATGCTTGCGCCTACGGCGAAATAAAATCCAGTCCACGCCGCCCGGACGCAGGCGTTATTGTTTTTAGCCCCGAAAAACTGCGCAACCAGCGCGGAGGTGAAATTGGTCGTCACCATAAAAAACGAGAACATGGTAAAATAGAGAATGCCCGCCGGAAATGCCGCCGCCACGTCCTCGGTTGAATTCATCGCCAGGAAAAAGCGGTCGGTGAACTGCATGATGAGATGGCTGGCGCTCATGATCATCAGCGGGTAGGCGATCCGCCAAATCTCAAAATAGCCGCCCGGCTCTTCAAAATGCCTGCGGCTGACGTAACTGTATAATTTATTGAGTATTTCTGCCATAATAACCATAAAGTATCCGGATTTTAACGAAAACGAATAATTTAGCATTTTTCCGGAAGTTTGAAAATCCGGTCGCGGTTTTTTTCGAAAATACCGGCAATAAGTTTCGGGTTGACCTCTTTTTACTGTTTTTACAATTCATGACTTTATAAATTTAAGAGAATGGATATATTAGCAGTGTAATAGTGATTAAAAGTACTGAATTCGGGGAATAGCGGTCATGAGCATCAGATTCCGGTGTAAAAATTGCAATCAGAAATATGAGATGGAAGAAGATTGTTCCGGGGAGACTGTGGAATGCGCCAAATGCAAGACTCCCATGGTGGTTCCGCCGGAGTCCGAAATTCCGCCGAGCGCTTCCAGTACGCAGGTTGTCGCTCCGGCCGTTGAAGCTCCAGTAACAGATGATAAGAAAAGTGAAATTCAGGAAGTAATGATTCCAGCCAGCACTTCCGGCGAAATTGTTCTACGCTGCAAAGTGTGCAATCAGAAATACCGGCTGCCTAAAGAGCTGGCAGGCCAAACCGCGGAATGCGCCAAATGTAAAAATCCGATAATTATTCCCGGAGCGCCGGATATTGCGCCTTTAGACGTCGCGTCTAAAGAGAATGTGACTTTGTGGTGTAAATCCTGCGGTCAGAAGCTCTGCATGCCTAAAGCGCTTGCAGGCCAGGACGGGCAATGTACCAAATGCAAAAAAGTTTTTAAAGTCCCGGCGGAATCAGAAGCAAAACTTGCCGGAATGCTGAGCCGTTTAAGGCAGGAGGTCTCGGAAAAAAGAGATGCTCCCGCTAAAATGCTGCCCAAAACTCCGGTTGCTTCTGAGTCCAAGCCTGCAACCGAAACGCCTGCAATACCCAAAG
>CAIMFA010000462.1 GCA_903840185.1 uncultured Lentisphaeria bacterium
GGATTCGCCCAGACGACAACGCAAACGACATCCGGCACTGCGCTGACGCCGCTCGAAAGAATGATGAAGAAATTTACCCAGGCTGACCGGGAAGCCGCCGCCGCCCGCGCCGCCGCCGCGAAAAAAGCATCATCCACAGCGTTGACCGCTGCCAAACCGGCATTGGGCGCCGTCAAACCGGCTGCTGCAAAGACTCCGCTAGGTGCAATGAATCCCGGCGGTGTTCCTGACTATTTCGGCGTTGCAAACTGGGCCAACAGCCCGATAATTCGAAAATTTGTCGATACTCTTCCAGGCGTTGGCGCTGCCAATGCCAATAATCTCGGGAATTTTATCCCCGTCGCCATTGCCGATACCACGACTTATCCCGGATGTGATTATTATCAAATCGGTCTGGTGGACTATACTCATCAGATGAATTCCGACCTGCTTCCGACTAAAGTGCGCGGTTATATAGACCTTGCTTCCGGCGCTGACGGAAAAGCCCATTATATGGGGCCTTTAATTATCGCTAAACGTGATCGTCCGGTACGAATGCTGTTCACTAATAAACTGGCCCCCGGCGATGCCGGTAACCTCTTTCTGCCGGTCGATACCACAGTGATGGGCGCCGGCATGGGACCGCTTGGAATGATGGCCACTCCGATGAATTATACTCAGAACCGTGCTGTTGTTCATCTGCACGGCGGCGCCACGCCGTGGATCAGTGACGGTACACCGCACCAGTGGACCACCCCTGCCGGAGAAACCTCTCCCTACACTCAGGGCGTAAGTCAAGTGAATGTGCCGGACATGCCGGTACCGGCCGCCGGTTCCGCCACCTATTATTATACCAATCAGCAGAGCAATCGCTTAATGTTCTACCATGACCATTCATACGGCATGACCCGGCTTAATGTCTATGCCGGTGAAGCCGCAGGCTATCTGCTGACTGACCCGGTCGAAGAAAATCTGATTACCCAGGGATTGCTGCCCGGAGCTTCGGACGGCGTTTACCGCTACGGTATTCCGCTGGTTATTCAAGACAGAACATTCGTTGATCCCACCACCATTCCCAATACTGACCCGACCTGGAACTGGGGAACAACTCCGCCGACGCCGCATCAGGGCGACCTCTGGATGCCGCATGTCTATATGCCCAACCAGAATCCCTATGATCTCAGCGGCGCCAATCCTTTCGGCAGATGGGACTACGGTCCATGGTTCTGGCCTCCGCTTACAGCAGCGGCCGGTCTGGTGCACGGCCCGATTCCGGATCCTTTAAATCCGGCACGCATGATCCCCGGGACACCTAATCCGTCAATGGCGATGGAAACTTTTATGGACACTCCAATAGTTAACGGCTGCGCTTATCCAAGACTTACGGTTCAGCACCGTCCATACCGTTTCCGGATACTTAACGCCTGTAATGAACGTTACCTTAATCTCCAGTTGTATTATGTAGACCCGCTCCATCCGACTGAAGTGAAAATGGTACCGGCGGTCAAGACTGCCGGTTATCCGGCAACCTGGCCTACCGACGGCAGAGACGGCGGCGTGCCGGATCCGGGAACTGCCGGTCCGCAGATGATTCAGATCGGTTCTGAAGGCGGTTTTATGCCCGCTCCGGTCACGATTCCCAATCAGCCGATCAATTATCTCTATGACCGCAGAAATATCGTAGTATTGAATGTTTCTGATCACGCACTGCTGATGGGGCCGGCTGAACGGGCGGACGTTATTATTGACTTCTCCAAAGTTCCGTATAACGCCAAAGTCATGCTCTATAACGATGCTCCGGCACCGATTCCGGCATTTGACCCGCGGTTAGACTATTATACCGGCGATCCTGACATGACTGCAACCGGCGGGGCACCGAGCACAAAAATCGGTTTCGGTCCCAATACCCGTACCATTATGCGGTTCGACGTGTCCGGCGCTCCTGCTGCGACATCTTTCAATCTGGCGACATTGCAGGCCGCCTGGCCGGCGGCTTACTCGGCTTCTCAGCCAGCACCGGTTGTGCCGCAGACCACTTATCCGGCGCCATATCAGGCAGCGACTGACTCCTATGTGAGAATTCAGGATAATTTCCTGACTTACACTCCGGTCGGCAGCCTGGTTCCGGTCACCACCCCGTTGGGGCCCAAAGCCATCCAGGAACTCTTTGAACTTGATTACGGGCGGATGAATGCCACTCTCGGAGTGGAACTGCCGTTGACCAATTTCAACACTCAGACCACAATACCATTAGGCTATGTTGATCCGATTACTGAAGTAATGAGTAATAATGGAGTTCAGCTCTGGAAAGTTACTCATAACGGAGTGGATACTCATGCCGTTCACTTCCATCTGTTCAACGTGCAGGTGGTCAACCGGGTTGGCTGGGATGGCGCGATCAGGCCGCCGGATGCCAATGAACTGGGTTGGAAAGAAACCGTCAGAATGAGTCCGCTGGAAGATTGCATTGTCGCCTTGCAGCCGAAAGTTCCTGACCTTCCGTTCGCAGTTCCGGAAAGCATCAGGCCGTTGGACCCGACTATGCCGGTGGATGCGCCGATCACGGTCACAAATCCGGTGGATGGCAATCGGATTACGATTCCCAATGCCATGACCAATTTCGGCTGGGAATATGTATGGCATTGCCATATGCTCGGCCATGAAGAAATGGATTTCATGCGTCCGACTTCTATGGCTGGAATCGTGTCGGCGGATTATCTGAAATCATTGCCGGCTCCATACAACCTAAGCTTCACGGTGGCCAGTCCCACTCAAGTCATCCTGAACTGGCTCTGTAATTGTCCTCCGGGAACCAGTCACAGGGTGGAACGCGCTCCAGTAAACGGCAGTTTCGCGCCGATTGCGACGCTTGGAGATGTATTGACTTACACCGATAATACAGTTACAACTCCCGGAACATACATGTACAGAGTATTTGCTTACAGCTATGTTCCGCCGGCTGAATCGCTGCCGTCAAATACGGTAACAGTTGCCATGGCTATTCCGGCTGCGCCGAAGACTCTGGTCGGTAACGCGGCTGCCACCAGCTCAAATCCGCCATCGGTGAATTTGACCTGGGCAAACAGCGCCACCAATGAGTCCGGTCTGCATCTGCAGCGGGCGCCGAATGCATTGTTCCAGCCGGCGGCGACGACGACGTTTACGCTTGCGGCAGGTTCAACGGCATATACCGACGCCACCGTAGCCAAACACGCTGTATACTGCTACCGGATATGCACGTTTAACGGTATCGGGAGCTCGGCTTACAGTAATGTTGTTACAGTCGTGACAAACGGGCAGACCCCGCTGGCGCCGACCGCGCTGACGGTAACCGGAACGACCCAGACGACAGCCTCGCTGTCCTGGACACCGGCGGCTAATTCGATATACACCTGGATTTACCGGAGTACTGTCGGAGTTAACGGCCCGTGGATTCTGGTAGGATATGTTCCGAACGCCACCGCCACCTTTAAAAATATAGGTTTGACCAAAAATACCCACTATTGGTATAATGTCAAGGCTTATAATGCCGATGGCTACTCGGTCGCAACCCCGGCGGTTCCCGCCACAACCCTGCCTTGATCCGCAGGTAATCTGGAGGGGATGATTATTCATCCCCTCTTTTTGCGTTACTATCAGATTAGTTTCGACAGGTTCAAAAAACAGGAGATGTTTAGTTAATGATAAAATCAACAGTAAATAAATTTTGAAAAACCAGGGGTGTGCCGAAGGATGCGTAGATATGGAATAATCGAAACAGGGACAGACGAAGTCCGGGGGGTGCGGCTGCGCTGCGGCGCATCGCGGTGGCGCCTGGACCATTTTGCTGTTTCGAATATTACCGGTGAAACCACTTTATCCGGGACAATAAGAGCGGTTTATGCAGAACTGGATGCGGCCGGCTGCGATTTTGTCGCTGTGACCGGCAGTCTGCCGGGCTCCGGTTGCTTTGAGTTGTATATGCCGCGGCTTAAAATGTCTGAACTGGCGGCTGCGCTGGAGTTTGAACTGCCGCGTTATCTGCCGGGCGGAGCCGGCGGGGTGGTGTGGTGTTACCGCATATTGAATTTTACCGACAAGACAGCGGCGAAATACCGGGTGCGGGTGTTTTTTGCACGTAAGACTGAATGGGATAATTTTTCTGGCGAACTTGAACATAGCGGAATTAAGGCGGATGCGTTTATTTATCCGTTTATGGCGGTTGATCCGGAATTGGCAACTCTGCCGGTCTATCTGCCGGACACTGACGCGAAATTTTATTTCTCCGTGCCGGGTGCGGATGGATTGCGGCAGATGGAGCCGGTGACATCATGCCCTGACCCGGCGGCGATGTCTACGGCATTGAACATAGCGCTGGGATGTCCTGAGGGGATGGAACCGGAACTGGCGATACGCTGCACAGCCAGTCTGCTGACCGCAAAATATGTTTCCGGCAGTCATTACGGGCACGGCGACTGCCGCCGGCCTGCACTGCCTGCATCGCTGTATCCGCAGCGCTGCCGGATGCTGAAACGTCTGACCGCAGTCAGCGGCCTGGCGGCGCTGGTCTGTATCGGATTATGGCTGGGGCGGGAATGGCTTGATCTGCATGGCCGAAGCAGCGCCTTGCAGCTGGAGATTGCCGATGCGAAACATCAGCTGGATTCGGAAAAAGCGTTTTTGCAGCAGAATGCATCGCGGAGCAAAGCGGTGAGCAAAGTTTTGTCTTCGCTGCCCAACCGTGCGGCGGTGCTGCAACTCCTGTGTTATCTGGCGCCGAGGCTGCCGAAGGATATTGCAATGAGCAGTTATAATATCCAGGGGAGCCGGGCATTTCTGACGATGAAATGTGCGGCGGATCCGGAGAATGCGCTGGCGCAAGTGGGCGATTCTGCACGTTACACGGTGGAGAATTTGCGTAAGAACCGCAATCAGGACGGCAGTTATTATATTTATCTGGTGCTGAATATCAATGATTAAAAGAGCAAAACTTAAACTGAAGAAATTGAAGATTCCGCGTTCCGTTTTGTATTTGTCGGTCTGCGGAATACTGGCGCTGGCATGTATTGGCGTATGGTGGGGCGTGGACGACTGGGATGAATTGTTTCCGACGGAGGAGACGCTGGCGCAGCAGCAGCGGCAGCTGAAAAAACTGCGGCAGGAACTGGATTTTGAGATGCAGAAGCGGCGTGCGCTGGAGCAGGATATAACTAAATTGCACAGGGAAAGCGCCTTTTTTTATTTTTCCGGCGACAACCGGCGCGCGGATGCGTTCATGCGGCAGAAACTGGAGGAACTGGCAAAACATGCGGGGCTGGTAGTCAAGTCGCTGAGTGATATTCGTAAGCAAAGTATTGTGAAAGGAGTTTGCAGCTGGGAAGCAGATGTGATGATGGAAGGCGATTTAAAACAGACTGCCGCGTTTCTGGCGGATCTGACGGCATTGAAACCGGGATTTTACTGGCAGCAATGCAATTTGCGTCCATCCGGGCCGAATGCCGGCAATGTGCTGGTTGCAAACGGTACGCTGAAACTGGTTGGCGTCGATGGCGGAGAGCTTGGAGAACTGGCGGAGGTACTTAAACAATGAAGCTGGCATATATCATTTTGTGTCTGATATTTTTGCTGACCGCAGGTTACGGGCTGGAGAAGTTCTTTGCCGTGCTGCGCGAAAAACCGTCAGCAGCCATTGAACCGGACAAGCAGGGAAGTAAAAATATCCAGGTCAAATCGCGGCTTGCAGATATCGGAACAGTACCGCCGGACTCTGTCTGTGACGTGCAGGTGCTGTTGTCGAATGATTTTTTCGATTTGAGCAGGAATGTGATCTCCGGCAGAACTGAGAACATTGCTGTAGAATCCAAACTGGAAAATATGTACCAGTTGCTGGGAGTGATGGAAATAGGAGACAGCAAGGCGGCAGTGATTGTAAACCGGAATCAGCCGCAGCGCGGGCCGGCGCCAAAAAACAAAACTCCGGATAAGCGTATTTACCGGTTGGGCGATACGCTTGAAAATGGTTATAAATTGTCGGAAATTGAACAGAAATGTGTAAAATTTGTGAAAGACGGAAGGGAGCAGGAGCTGGCGATGTTTCAAGGCAAGAAAGGAATCGTTCAGGCGGCTCCCGGCAATGTCCCGCTACCTCCGACAAGAGCTATTTCGCGTCCGGCGCGATCATTAAAAATTGGTGCAGTGGAGAATATGCAATGAAAACAGGAATGCAAAACATTTACGGTTGTCTGACGGCGGCTTGCGTGCTGCTGTTAAGTTCATGCAATACTTCGACGATAGATGAAAAGAAAGATAAAGCCGCAGAAAAGCAAAAGCCTCTGGAAAAAATCAATTTTCCTGGAGAATTGAAACCGAAAGCCGGCAATCAAACTCCGGACGAGGAAGTGTCACCACAGCAGAATGCTCTTTCCGGCGGTAAAGGAATAGAAGCGGCAGCTTCAGTGCCGAAAGAAACTGAATCCATACACTCGGCAGATGCCGGACAGGAAGGGGTGCAGCCGTCATTTTATGAAAAGTTTATCCGGAAGAAAAAATCCGGCGCGAGTCCGGCCCATCTGAAGGTTTCACTCAACTTTGACAATGTTGAAGTAGGGGACGTTATTTCCGCGTTTGCCTCCTCGTTGAAATTCAGTTACATGACGGATCCGGAGGTTAAGGGCACGGTCACAATGTTTCTGGATATGCCGATGACGGAGGATGAATTATGGGCGCTGTTCGAACAGTGCCTGCGGCTGTGCGGGTCATACTGTGTGATGAACAACGGGGTGGTGAATATCCTGCCTTTATCCAAGCTGCCGCAGCAGCAGCAGCTGGCTATGGGCCTTCCGCCGGCAGGCAATGCGGAAGTGCTGTTTTATAAATTGAAAGTCGCGCCGGCGGCGGATGTTGCCAAGGAGCTCAAGCCGTTTATGACTGCGGGAGCGACCCTGATCGAGATTCCGCGGCGCAACGCGCTGCTGATTGTGGATGCGATGTCGAACATGCCGAAACTGATTGAACTGCTGAAGTTTCTGGACGAGAGGCCCGGCGTCGGAATGCGCCGTGCGGTAATACATTGCCGCAATATTGCCGCTTCGCGCCTGATGAATGAGCTGAGTGAAGTGCTGCCGGTGCTGGGCTTCCCGGTGTCCGCTGCGCAGCGTTCAGAGGGTTCGAATCCGGGAGCGAAACCGGAAGACCAGAAATCCGATGCCGGGGTGATTGCGCTGACCTGCATGGACCGGCTGCAGCTGATTATCGCGGCGGCAGTGACGCAGGAAGCGCTGGACGAACTGAAAAAATGGGTGGAGATACTGGACCGTACCGATACCGGGGAGCAGGAGCGCGTGTATATTTATCGCGTAATCAACAGCAAAGCGCCGGAACTGGTCCAGGCTTTGTCGGTGGTGTTCAAGGTGGAAAGTACGACGCTAAGCGCCAGCAGCGCCAGTCAGAAGGGCGGCGCGAAAAGCGCCGGAGCCGACACCTCGGCAGCCTCAACCACCAATACCTCCAGTTCCAGCGGCAAAAATGCATCTAAAAAAGATTCCGGTCCGGCCAGTGTGTTTGAGGTGCCGGTGAGCATTTTCGCGGATGCGGTAAACAACCGGCTGGTGATTAAGACCACGCCGCGAACCTATGCGATGCTGCAGGCATTGCTGAAGCGCCTGGACACGGTGCCTGACCAGGTGCTGCTGCAGGTGCTGGTGGCCGAAGTTACGCTGTCCGACTCACAGACTTTCGGAATGACTTATTCGCTTCAGGAAAATAATGGCAGCACAATCAATTCTATCCAGACCAATTATTCGGATGTGAACGGTAAAACTGCCCCGGCTGACGGGCTGGCCTATATGATCCAGAGCAGTAATGACAAGAACAAGAATGCGCAGTTGAAAGCGCTGGCCGGCCGGTCGCAGGTGAAAGTCATCTCCAGCCCGCAGATACTGGTGACCAGCCACAGCAATGCGAAGATATCGGTGGGGGACAAGGTGCCGACAATCACCTCCGAAATCACCAATACGCAATCCACCACGCCGGACAACACGGCGCTAAACCGTTCATTCCAATACCTGGAAACAGGGATTATCCTGGAACTCACGCCGCACGTGACCAAGGGCAGGCTGGTGGAGATCGAGCTGGAACAGACGGTGTCCGAAGCGGTGCCGACCACAGTCGAAAAGGGGATCGACACGCCGACGATTCAGGAGCGGGTGCTGAAAACATCAATGTCGCTACGCAGCGGCAGAACGGTGATTATCGGCGGCATGATCAAGGAAGAGTACGAAGATACTTTAAATTCAGTGCCGATGATGATTGACATCCCGTTCATCAGCCATCTGCTGGGCAGCTCAAGCCGGACTAAAAAACGGACTGAAATGCTGGTGTTTATTACAGCGAACATCATTGAAGAGGATACCGAGCTGGAAAAACTGATCAGCCGTTTCCGGGATTCGGTTGACGTGTTGAAAAAGGTACAGCCGGAATTGAAGGAAAGGGACGAGTCCAAAGAAATCGGTTCCTGGATATGGTAGGTTTTAATCAGGAGGGCCGCCGCATGAAAGCAAGTATATTCAACAGAATTGAAGAGCGTTTGTCGCAGCGCGACCCGTCATACCGGGAAAAGATCAAGACGACGGACCGGCGGCGCTATGACTGGAGCTTATGCGAAAGCGGCACGCTGTCCGAGGCTGAATTGCTGGAAACATATCTGGCGGCGACACAGTTGCCAACCATTGAGGAGGATGAACTGCCGGAACCGGTAGCAATACCGTATCTTTCGGCGGAATATCTCACGGTCAACTGCTGTCTGGGGCTGGAGGATGAAAACAATGGGCTGAAGCTGCTGGTCTGTGATCCATATTCCATCAACCGCCACCGTTATTTCATTGAAAAACTGTGCGGTAAAGAGGTGCGTTTTTACCTGATCCGGCGCAGTCTGCTGGAGCGCCTGATCGCCAAATTGAACTCCGCTCAGGATCAGGACGGAATTCCGGACGGAGCATTCTCAGACAATCAGAATGAGGAAATGCTCAAATCCCTTGCGAGCGAGGCCAAGATCGTCCGGCTGGTCAATGAAATTTTCTCCCGCGCGGTCGAACAGCGGGCCAGCGATATCCACATCGAACCCGGGGAATCGGAACTGGCGGTGCGTTTCCGGATCGACGGTGTGCTGCACACATACCTTTCATGTCCGCTGTCGCAGTATCCGGCAGTGGCTTCACGCATAAAACTCATCGGCGGTCTGAATATCGCGGAACACCGGCTGCCGCAGGATGGCCGCACTAATTTTCTGCTTGGCGGGAAGGAGCTGGATATCCGCATCAGCACGATTCCGACCATCTGCGGAGAAAGCATTGTGCTGCGAATATTGCGCAAAGACTCCCTGGCCTTTGACTTGAAACAGGTCGGGATGCTGGAGGATATACAGAAGAAGTTCGAGAAGCTGATCAAGCTGCCGCACGGCATGATCCTGGTGGTGGGGCCTACCGGCAGCGGCAAGACCACCACGCTGTACAGCGTGATTGACAAGCTGAACGACGGCAAACGCAAGATTATCACCATCGAAGACCCGGTGGAATACAAATTCCCCGGCATCAGCCAGATGCAGGCGAATGCCGATATCGGCTTGACTTTCGCCAGCGGCCTGCGCCATATCGTGCGGCAGGACCCGGACATCATTCTGGTCGGCGAAATCCGCGACCGGGAAACTGCCGCCATTGCCATCAATGCGGCGCTGACCGGACATCTGGTTTTCAGCACATTGCACACCAACGATTCGGCGGGCGCGGTCAGCCGCCTGCTGGATATGGGGGTGGAAGGCTTTCTGGTTTCATCGTCGCTGGCGGGAGTGCTTTCACAGCGGCTGGTTCGCACCATCTGTCAGGAATGCGGCGGTTCCGGCATCAACTTCAATTTTACCGGCAACCGCTGCAAGAACTGCTCCGGTAACGGCTTTCGCGGCCGTACCGGCATCTTTGAACTGCTGATAGTGGACGATGACATCCGTGCGGCGGTGATGCGCAATGCCACCAGTATGGAGATTGCCGCTATAGCTGTAAGTAAAGGCATGGTACCGCTGAATGAATACGGGATGCTGAAAGTCAAAGACGGAGTAACTACTGCGGAGGAAGTGTTGATGGCAACCATCGACAACGAATAAACTTATGGCACTGCATAAATACAAGATCGCCGCGGAAGGCGGCATGACTAGAGACATGGTCATTGAAGCGGAGAGCCGCGAGGAATCGCTGTCAAAACTCCGCGCCAAAGACATGTTTCCGGTCAAATATTGCGGCACGGATGTTGCCGGCAAAAGCCTGCCGTCATTGCGCTCGTTCCGCGACCGTTTCAACGTTTACGAATTTACCGACCGCCTGGCGCCGCTGTTGAAGTCGCATATCCCTATTGAAAGAGCTTTGCAGATCATTGCGGCAAGCATGGAGCATGAAGGCAGCCGCCAGATCGTTATTGATTTGCGGCGCGGTCTGCATGAGGGCAAAAACTTCTCCGAGCTGGTCCGCAACCATGAACCGCGCTTTCCCAAACTCTACGCCAATCTGCTCGAAGCCGGTGAAAAGACCGGTTGTATTCCCGAGGTGGTGATCGAACTCCAGAAGTTTTTAAACAGCGGACGCGAAACCAGGGATTTCCTCATTACCTGTTCGATTTATCCGGTGATTGTCATCGGGGTTACCGCCATGGTCATCCTGCTCTTGTTTACGGTTTTCATTCCGCGTTTCGCCACCATCTTTCAGGAAATGGGTAAAGAACTGCCGCTGCCGACCAGAATGATGATGTTTGGCAGCACCATGCTGACCGGATTCTGGTGGTTGTGGCTGACGCTGCTGGCGCTGGCGGCGGCCGGTATCGCGCAGCTCTTTCAGCGTCCAGCCGGGCGTTACTGGATGGCGTCAAAAGTGCTGAAACTGCCGATCCTCGGCCCGCTGGTCTGCGCTGTTGAAATGAACCGTTTTGTCCGGACGATCGCCATTCTGCTGAAAAATCATGTGCCGCTGCTCGATACGGTTGAGGTCGGCCGCAAGGTTATCCAGAATCCGGTGATCAGTGAAAGCTTCGCCAATGTCAGCCATGAACTGCGCAGCGGCGCCAAGTTGTCCCTCGCACTGCGCAAAAGCCCCTATCTGCCGATTGATACCATACAACTGCTGAAAGTCGGCGAAGAATCCGGCAAGCTCGGAGAAGTCCTGGCCCAGGCCGCCGATGAGCACGAGAACAAACTGAAAGTCAGAATCAAACGGCTGCTGGCGCTGTTCGAGCCGGCGGTTATAATGGTGCTTGCCGTTGTCATCCTGATGGTAGTTATCTCTATTTTCCTGGCAATCTTCGAAATGAATGAAATATAACTTTAAAACTGGAGGTAATATTATGAAAGCAATGTTCAGCAAAAAATTTAGTTTTAAGAAGTTCACCCTGATTGAAATGGTCGTTGTGATCGTGATTCTGGCGATGCTGGTGGGGATTGCGACGCCGCTTTATTTCCGCCATGTCAAAAAAGCCAAGATCAGCACGGCCAAGACCCAGATCAGCATGTTCGAACAGGCAATTTTCGATTTCAGGGTGGATATTGACCGCCTGCCGGATGCCAACGTCGGATTGCGTGCGCTGACGGAGAATGCCGGCGGCGAAGAAAAATGGAAAGGTCCTTATTTGAAAAAACTGCCCAAA
>CAIMFA010000463.1 GCA_903840185.1 uncultured Lentisphaeria bacterium
ATGACATATTATATGACACCGCAAGGAATTTTGCAAGAGGTCAACATAAAAAAACAATACAAAAAATCAAGTGATTATAATACCTTCGGAAGTCAGAATGCAGATGCCGGAACTGTCAAAAAATAACGGATTACAAGTCTTTCGCTGATCCCGCCGGTTGGCGGTGTTTGCTCATTCTCCTCGAACTTTGTGTTGAAATATTCATCTTAAGCGTTATAATTAATGGAGTTAAAAATTTGGCTGCCCGCTGGTTTGGGGATTTCGCGGGTTCTGTTGTATTTTACGGTTGGATAAAAAAGGGGTGACGTTTTGAATCCGGTCATTATTATTCCGGCATTTCAGCCTGACAAAAATATGCTGAAGCTTATCGGCAAACTGCTGGAGGACCCGTGCTGCCGAATTGTCGTTGTGGACGACGGTTCCGGGCCTGCATACCGGGAATATTTCGACGCACTCGAGATTTTTGACCGGGTGGACATTCTCTGCCATGAGTTCAACCGGGGCAAAGGCGCGGCGCTGAAAACCGCATTTAAACACATTATCCGCCGTTATCCCGGAACCGCGGTAGTCACCGCGGACGCCGACGGCCAGCATCTGCCGGAAGACATCAAAAAAATCTATGCCGCGATTCAGGAAAATTCAGAACAACTGGTGCTCGGATGCCGTTCCATCAGAAACGGCAAAATACCTCTGAAGAAGCGGCTCGGCAATATCCTGGCGATTATGATCCTGAAAATATTCACCGGCGTGCTGCTGAAAGACACTCAAACCGGCCTGCGCGGCATCCCTGGCAAGTGGCTGGATGAACTCGTCACCATCAAGCCGAACGGATTCGATTATGAACTGGAGGCTTTGCTGACCTGTATTGCCAATAAGCGGTATCCGATTCTGGAAATCCCGATTAACGCCATTTACGACCGCGGCAGCAGCAACTCGCATTTCCGTTCTCTCAAAGATTCCTGGAAGATTGCTGAAGTTTTCTTTAAACGCAAGTATCATATCAAAAATCCGCCGGCAGGCACTTCCGCCGCCTGATATCAATTTTTCAAACTCATCTGGCATGAAATGAAATGGACGTTATATTATTTCGCATCAGTCAGTAAAATTATTTAAGAAGCGTTTAACATGAATATATTATTTCTCGCAACTGGTTTTGTTATCGCATGGATATCGGCATGGTTTATTGCCAAGTATAAATTCACCGGCAATGCGGTGGCAAAGGCCGACTATGAAAACCTTAAAGCTGAACTTAACAATGCCGTTACCAGTTATAAAATTGAATCCGAAAAAAATAAATCGCTGGCCGGTTCACTCCAAACTGCCGAACTGGCGGTTGAACAGAAATCCAGAGAAATCAATGACTTGACCGGCAGATTGTCTTCCCGCGATACCGCTTACGCCAATCAGAATGTCCAGTATATGGAGTTGAAGAACAGCCAGATCAAAGCCGGCGAGACCATTGACGCGAAAAACGAAGAAATTCAAAGATTGAGTAAAGAACTTTCAGGAAAAATCGCCAGCCTGGAAAGCGCGCTGGAAACGGTAAAGGCGCAAGGCGCGGCTATCGAAGAGTATAAGAAAGAGCTTAAACTGAAAGACGAGACGGTCAATGATCTGTCCAAGAAAGCCTCTGCACTGGATGCCGCCAGAGGATTTCTTGAAGAAAAACTTGAAAACCAGAATAAGGAAATTGAAGATATCCGGACTAAATTCCAGACCGAATTCCAGAACATCGCCAATAAGATAATGGAAGAGAAATCCGAGAAATTTACTGAAATCAATAAAACCAATATTGAAGCTATTCTGAAACCGCTGGGGGAAAATCTGGATTCCTTCAAAAAACGGGTCGAAGAGACCTACGATAAAGAATCAAAACAGCGCTTCTCCCTGGAGGAGAAAATCAAGGAACTGGTCGTGCTTAATACCAGAATCAGCCAGGAAGCCAATAATTTGACCAATGCGCTCAAGGGGCAGACCAAAACCCAGGGCAACTGGGGCGAGATGATTCTGGAAAGCATCCTCGAAAAATCCGGACTGACCAGAGGCCGGGAATATGAAGTTCAGGCCAGCATCCGTGATCATGACGGCAATCTGCTGAAACCGGATGTAATAATCAGTTATCCGGACAACCGGAAAGTGGTGATCGATTCAAAAGTATCTCTAGTCGCCTATGAGCGTTTTTCCTCCGCCGAAACTAAAGAGCTGCAGGATGCATATCTGGATGAACATATCAGGTCAATGAAAAACCATATTGACGGATTGAGCGGCAAAAACTATCAGGATTATGTGGCAAGCCTGGATTTCACCATGATGTTTATTCCGATTGAACCCGCATATCTGTTTGCCATGCAGCGCGACCCCGAACTGTGGAATTATGCTTATTCAAAACGCATTTTGCTGATCAGTCCGACCAACCTGATCGCCGCCTTGAAATTGATTGTCGATCTGTGGAAAAGAGATTATCAGAATAAAAATTCGCTGGAGATTGCTGAACAGGGCGCGAAACTGTACGATAAGTTCGTAACCTTCGTTGAAGTGCTTCAGGACATCGGAAAACATATCGAAAAAACCAATGACAGCTATACTGAAGCCATGAAGCTGTTGAAAGACGGACGCGGCAATCTCATCGGCCAGGCGCACCGGCTGACCGAATTAAAAGTCAAAGCGAAAAAATCCTTGCCGCATTCGCTTCTGTCTGAATCAATCCCGGACGACGAACCGGAAGAAAAGCAGTAAAACTGCGGTGAATGGTAAATAGTAAATGGTAAATGGTAAATGGTGAATGGTGGCTGAGCCCATAGCTATCAAGTTAAGCCGATATGAACTCATTCAACACCCAATATCCAACACCCAATATCCAACACTCAATATCGACTTGATCAAGCCTTGGCACACGGTTGTGACGGAGCACACCCCTCCATTAATACCAGTTCTAAAGTTCTAAAGATCTTCCCAGTCACCAGTCACCAGTCACCAGTCACCAGTCACCAGTCACCAGTCACCAGTCACCAGTCACCAGTCACCAGTCACCAGTCACCAGTCACCAGTCACCAGTCACCAGTCA
>CAIMFA010000464.1 GCA_903840185.1 uncultured Lentisphaeria bacterium
CCAAAAGACAAAAAAGATCATCGATAATCTTATTGAACTGAATATTATGCTTTTAAAAACAATCGATTAGTTATTCTTAAAAGGCTAAAAATAAGCAATATACACCTTAGCTTGATAGCTATGGGGTGTACGGCACTCACGGCGGTTTCCGCAAATTGAAGGCTTATCAGGTGGCGGAACTTTGCTATGATTATACATGCCGCTTCTGTGATCGTTATATTCCCGCAAAAGACCGTCATTTCGATCAGATGGTACAGGCGGCGCGCAGCGGTTATCAGAATATCGGCGAAGGCAGTGAGGACAGCGCCACAAGTAAAAAGCTGGAAATGAACCTGACCAATGTGGCGAAAAGCAGCCTCGGCGAACTGGAACGGGATTATCTGAAACATCTGATGCGGCGCAAATTGTGCTGCTGGGAGAAAGGGGAGCCCGCCTTTGAAGAAGCGCGGGCGCTGCGGCCGGAAACTCTGGAACAGGCTGCCGCATGGGTGAATCTGCCGGGCGCACAGCAATCTGCCGAAGAGCGCGCGGCCAATCTAGGAGCGATTCTTGCCGCGCAAGCGCACTGGTTAACCGAGCGTCTGCTGGACCGCCAGGCGCAGGATTTTGAAACCCAAGGCGGCTTTTCAGAGCGGCTTTACAATGCCAGAAGAAAATAGGGAAACGGACTGAACGGACCAACATAATGAAAATGGTTGGTGTCCGGCTTTAACCTGCTTTCCTCTTGTCCGTTCCGTCCGTTCCGTCCGTCTTGTCCGTTGTCTCCGTCCTACTCTCCGTAAAATGATAGATAAAAATTAATATTACTATATTGCATTATTGTAAACAACCTGCTATCATTTAACTGTATGGGTAAAATTTCTGATTCATGTTTTCCTGATAGATAGAACTGCTTAAAGGAGGGAGAGATGAAAGATGGAAAGTGCACGTGCGCGTGCAGCGAAAACGTTTCTGAAAGCGAACTTTTCGAGCGCCTGGACAAGGTGCTGCTCGAATACCAGAATAAACCCGGCGGGCTGATTCCAATTCTGCAATGCGCCCAGGCGATATTCGGTTATCTTCCGGAAAATGTCTTGAAGTACGTCAGTACAAAACTTAATAAATCCTACAGTGAAGTCGCCGGCGTGGTCAGCTTCTATTCGTTTTTCTCAACTCATCCCCGCGGCAAATATCTGATCCGGGTCTGTCTCGGCACCGCCTGCTATGTCCGCGGCGGCAAGGAGATTCTGGACGCCGTCAAGAAAGAACTGAAGATAGACGTCGGCGAAACTACCCAGGACCGGCTGTTCTCCCTGGAAGTGGGACGCTGTTTCGGCGCTTGCGGACTGGCTCCGGTTCTCCTGATCAATGAAAACGTGCACCGCCGGGCAAAGCCGTCAAAGATTGCTGAAATCCTTGGCGCGTACAAAGGAGGGACAGGCGATGAGCAGTAAAATTAAAAATGTTGAGGATATAGCCGGGATTAAAGCGCAGATGGCGTCCCGGATGGCGCTGCGCGACTGGTATGGCAAAGAATCTCACGGCGGAAGCGTTTTTGATATCATGCTCTGCATGGGGACCAGCTGCATTTCCTCCGGCGCAGCCAAACTGAAACAGGCGCTGCTGGATGAAATCAGCCGTCACGGCCTCCACGAAAAAGTTAAAGTATCCGAGGACGCCTGTTCCGGGCAGCATGAACGCGACCGGGCGGATGTGGTCGAAACCGGTTGTAACGGCTTCTGCGCCGCAGGGCCGATCATGGTGATTTATCCCGGCGGATATTTCTACCAGAAAGTAGCTCCGGAAGACGCCAGAGAAATCATTGAAAGCCACATTGTCAACGGCGTCCCGGTGGAGCGGCTGATGTATCGCGATAAAGATGACGGCGCTGCCGTGCCGTTTTACCGCGAAATTCCGTTTTTCGCGAAACAGAAATTGAAAGTTTTGAAAAATAAAGGCCGGATCGCGGCGGAAAGCATTGACGAGTATATCGGCTGCGACGGCTATGCCGCACTGGCCAAAGCGCTGACGCAGATGTCACCGGCGGAAATTACCGCCGAAGTCAGGGCGTCCGGACTGCGCGGCAGGGGCGGCGCCGGTTTTTCCACCGGTTTAAAGTGGGAGTTGTGCTCAAAATCCCAGGCCGACCGGAAATTTATTGTATGCAATGCCGATGAAGGCGACCCCGGCGCGTTCATGGACCGCAGCCTGCTCGAATCCGATCCGCACGCGGTGCTGGAAGGCATGATGATCGGCGCGCGGGCCATCGGCGCGGACACTGGTTACATTTACTGCCGGGCGGAATATCCGCTGGCGCTCAAACGGCTGGAAATCGCGATCGGCCACTGCCGGGAACGCGGACTGCTGGGTAAAAATATCCTGGGAACCGATTTCTGTTTCGATATTTTCATTGCCCAGGGTTCCGGAGCGTTCGTGTGCGGCGAAGAAACCGCGCTGCTGCACTCGATTGAGGGCAAACGCGGCGAACCTTCCCCGCGTCCGCCGTTCCCCGTGGTCAAAGGCCTGTGGGGCAAGCCGACGGTGCTCAACAATGTCGAAACGTTCGGCAATATCCCGATGATCATCCGCGACGGCGCGGCTGAATTCAGAAAAGTCGGCACGGAAAAATCGCCGGGAACCAAGATTTTCGCGCTGACCGGCAATCTTAATCATATCGGCTTGATCGAAGTGCCTATCGGCACCAGCCTCGGCGAGATCATCTATGATATCGGCGGCGGCATTCCGAACGGCAAGGAATATAAATCCGCCCAGATCGGCGGCCCTTCCGGCGGCTGCATCCCGAAACAGCATTTAAGCGTGCCGGTTGACTATGAGACTCTGACCGAGCTCGGAGCGATCATGGGATCCGGCGGACTGGTGGTCATGGACGATAACGCCTGCATGGTTGACGTCGCCCGCTTTTTCCTGGAATTCACCCAGGACGAAGCCTGCGGCAAATGCGCCCCGGGCAGAATCGGCACCAAGCGCCTGCTGGAAATGCTGGAACGGATCTGCAGCGGCAAAGGCGAGGAGGGCGATATTGAAAAGTTGATTTCCCTCGGCGAAATGCTCAAGAAAACCGCGCTGTGCGGACTGTGCAAAACCGCCGCCAATCCGGTGCTCTCCACCATCCGTTATTTCCGCAATGAATACGAAGAGCATATCCGGGAAAAACGCTGTCCGACCGGGGTTTGCGCCGGGCTGGTCAGAGCGCCGTGTCAGAGCGCCTGTCCCGCCGGAGTGGATGTTCCCGGATTCGTTTCGCTGGTGGCGGAAAAACGTTATGCCGAAGCGCTGCGGCTGCATCGCGACAGAAATCCGTTCGCCGCCGCCTGCGCCCGTGTCTGCTACCATACTTGTGAAAGCCGCTGCCGCCGCGCCAGCCTTGACGAACCGCTGTCCATCCGCGGCATCAAGCGTTTCATGGTTGACCAGGAAGTGACGATACAGGTTCCGGAAGTCCGGGAAAATGCGGAAAACGCCAAACGTAAGATCGCCATTGTCGGGGCCGGCCCCGCCGGATTATCCTGCGCGTTCTTCCTGGCGCGCCTCGGTTATAAACCGAAAGTCTTTGAAGCCGAACCGCGCCCCGGCGGCATGCTGGTGCAGGCGATTCCGGCCTACCGCCTGCCGCGCGAAGTCCTGGCCCGCGAAATCCGGATGATCGAGCGCATGGGCGCGGATATTGAGACCGGTAAAAAGCTGGGCAGTGATTTTACGCTGCAGCAACTTAAAAACGAAGGCTACGATGCGGTATTTATCGCCATCGGAGCCTCCGCTTCCATCAAGCTCGGACTGCCGGGCGAAGAACTTGACGGCGTCACGCAGGCGCTGACTTTCCTTAAACAGTATAACGTCAAGGGTTCCGTGCCGGTCGGCGATAAAGTGGTGGTAGTCGGCGGCGGCAATGCCGCGGTAGACGCCTCCCGTACCGCGCTGCGGCTCGGCGCGAAGGAAGTGACGCTGATCTACCGCCGCACCCGCGAACAGATGCCGGCCTACGAGGAAGAGGTCGAGGAAGCCGAAAACGAAGGGGTCAAAATGCTGATGCTGACGGCTCCTTTTGAGATCACCGGAAAAGACGGTAAAGTGACGGGTATCAAATGCCGGAAAATGCGGCTTGGCGAATTCGACCGCACCGGCCGCCGCCGCGCGGATGATTCCGGAGAAAATGACTTTGTCATTGAAGCCGATCAGATCATTGCCGCCGTCAGTCAGGCGTCTGAAGCCAATGAATACGTCAAAGACGTCAACCTGACGCTGAATTCCGCCAATTACATCAAGGCGGATCCGCTGACGGGACAGACCTCGGAAGAATGGATCTTTGCCGGCGGCGATGTGGTCTCCGGACCGTGGTCGGTGATCGAAGCCACCTGCTCCGGTGAAAAAGCCGCCGTCGGAATCGACAAATATCTGACGGGAGAAGAACATGCTTTCTGGCGTCAGGACAAAGAGACCAACGTCTATTTCGATCCAGATGCCGACCCGGTGCCGTATCTGCGCGAAAAGCAGCCGTTAATCGCGGTGGAACGACGGAGGAACAACTTTGACGAGGTGGAACAACCCTGGAGCGAGGCCGTCGCTCTCCGTCAGGCGAAACGCTGTCTGCGCTGCGATTACGGCAAGAAACCGCGTGTGCAGTAAGATACGAAAAATTCTTTATCAGAGGAAATAAAAATGCCCAAATTAACTATAAATAATATGCCGGTGGAAGTCGAAGAGGGAACAACCATCCTTCAGGCGGCGAAAAAAATAGATATAAACATTCCGACATTGTGCTATATGCAGAATTTTGAACCGATTGGAGCGTGCCGGGTATGCCTGGTCGAAGTCGAGGGCATGCGCGACCCGGTCGCCTCCTGTTCAACCCCCGCCGCCGAAGGCATGAAAGTGCATACCAACAGCCGGAGCGCCCGCGACGCCCGGAAAATGGTGGTGGAACTGCTACTGTCCGAACATCAGGGCGACTGTCAGCTCTGCGACCGTAACGAGGACTGCGAATTACAGCGGCTGGCGCGGGATCTCGGGATAAAACTGATCCGCTACGAAGGGGAGAAGTCCCGCCGGATATTTGATGAAAGCACTCCGGCGCTGGTCAGAGATTCTGCCAAATGCATCGGCTGCCGCCGCTGCGTGACCGCCTGTAATCTGGTTCAGGGCATCGGCTCGCTCTTCCCGCAGGGGCGCGGCTTCAAGACCTATATCGGACCGGCTTTTGCCAACCCGCTGAATTCTGTCACTTGTGTGCAGTGCGGCCAGTGCGCGGCGATCTGCCCGGTCGGCGCTATTTCCGAAAAAGACCAGATTGACGACGTCTGGCGGGCGCTGGATGATCCGTCCAAATTTGTCATTGTCCAGACCGCTCCCGCGATCCGCGCGGCCCTCGGCGAATGTTTCGACTACAAACCCGGCACCCTCGTCACCGGAAAAATGGTGACGGCGCTGCGCAAAATCGGCTTTGACGCGGTTTTTGATACCAACTTCACCGCCGACCTGACGATTATCGAAGAAGGCACCGAACTGCTGACCAGACTGAAAAAAGCGCTGGTTGACAAGGATAAAACCGTCGCCCTGCCCATGTTCACCAGTTGTTCGCCGGGGTGGATCAATTACGCCGAAGTCTTCTTCCCGGATATTCTGCCCAATATTTCCACCTGCAAATCGCCGCAGCAGATGTTCGGCGCGGTCGCCAAGACTTACTATGCGGAAAAGATCGGCAGAAAGCCGGAGGATATTGTCGTGGTGTCAATCATGCCCTGCACCGCCAAAAAATATGAGGCTCAGCGTCCGGAAATGAACAGCAGCGGTTACCAGGATGTTGATATTGTGCTGACGACCCGCGAACTTGGGCGGATGATCCGGCAGGCCGGACTTGATTTTGACCAGCTCGAAGACGGTGTCATGGATTCGCCGCTGGGCATTTCCTCCGGCGCCGCGGATATTTTCGGCAATACTGGCGGGGTCATGGAAGCCGCGCTGCGCACGGTTTATGAGATCGTCACCGGCCAGGACTTCCCGTTCCCGAAACTCCATGTCACTCCGATTGCCGGACTGGAAGGCGTCAAGGAAGCCTCGGTGAAAATCGAGACTACTGTCCCGGAATGGGCTTTCCTGAAAGGCGTTGAAGTAAAAGTAGCGGTCGCGCACGGACTCAGCAACGCCAAAAAACTTATCGAAAAGATCAAGGCCGGCGAGGCCAGCTACCACTTTATCGAAGTCATGTGCTGCCCCGGCGGCTGTATCGGCGGCGGCGGACAGCCCAGACAGACGAATGATGAAGTCAGAAATGCCCGGATCAGCGCGCTTTATCATGAAGATGAAGGCAAGAAACTCCGGAAATCCCATCTGAATCCGGACATAAAGAAACTGTACGAGGAATTCTTGAAAAAACCGCTCGGCGAAAAGTCTCATCAGCTTCTGCATACGCATTACCATGCAAAAGATAAAGTCTGACGGGAGGGTTGCGCTACGTCGCAACCGGGCTTTTCGGTTCCAAACTTTAGAACTTTAGATCCTGCAGTCGCGGGACCCGCAAGCGGGACCGAACTTTAGAACTTTAGAACTTTAGAACTTTAGAACGCCTTTGTGGTTAATTCTTTGCGAGGCGGCTATGGCGGAAGATTCTGTCATTACAATTAATGCCATCGAATCCGGCTGGCTGGAAATGCATGTCGCGTCTTCAGTCACTCCCGGCGGTATTGTGGTAATCCGTCTTCCGTCCGCGTCCTGCGACCCGCTCGCCGAATTATCGGCGATATTCCTGGATATTGCGGCATTATATGATCCGGACGGCGTCCCGGCGGAACCCGACCTGCATTTTTATATTTTCTGGGAAGTTGACCCCGTGATGTATTCTTATGTTTTTTCGCCGGAAAAGCAGTGGCGGGTGGGAGTGGAGCTGACCTGCTGTTCCGATATTCACGCCGGCATCCATTTGCGGCATGACGTCCAGTTATCCGCCGTGGTCGAATTCAAACTGCTGGTGCGCAATCTCTACCTGGAAATGCGGAACGTTTTGAATAAATACGGACTGACCGGATATCGTGAAAAATGGCAGAAACAGGATTTTCCCGTCTCCGCTTTTCTTAAAATTTACCAGCTGGCAACCGGAACTCCAGTGATTTCCGGCGATTTCGCGTCGGAATTGAAGGCCCTGCAGGAAATCCTCGATAAAAAAGACATTTGAACCACAAAGACACAGTGCGGCATAGCCGCAACCAAAAAATACACCTTAACCACGAAAAGCACGAAAACTCACGAAAAAAGCCAATACAGTTTTATCCCGCGACTGCGGGAAGGACGCAGAGCACACGGAGGAAATACAAATACACTTCACCATGAAGGGCATGAAGTTAATGAAGTTAACATCAGGAGCGCCGGTCGCCTGAGCGGCTTTATTCATTTCGCCTTTGGCGACCAACGCCTCGCCGTTGGATCACGCCCGGCGGGCCGCCGGTGGCGAGTAAAGGGAAACAATGATTTGTTTGCAGGTCCCGTGACTGCGGGACGGACAGTTCCGGGTTCCCACTCGCGACCCTCCTCCCGAACTTTTAATTGACGGATAAAATGACTGAAGTTCTCCAATGCGTTGCGGAGTATTTTAAGCGTTGAGATTGAGAAATTTATGAAAATGGCCGCATGAGAATCTTTCTAAAAAAACAAGAAGATGACGGGTAGTAGTACAAAGACACAGTTTTTTGTGGGTAAAAAGGAAGTCTTTTCAGGCAGGAGCAGAGTTACAGACGGAATTTCACTGTTTTTGATTTTAAACCAGAAACCTTTGTGCCTTTGTGTCTCTGTGGTTAAAAAGGCTGCTGAATTCTCAGGAACCTTTTTCTTTGCGTACTTTGCGGAAAAACTGCTGCATCAGGGCGCGGCATTCAGCTTCCAGAACGCCGGGTTTGACTTCCACATTCCACAACATGCCTTTAAAACCGGTGACGTCCAGGGCGCTTCCGGCCGCGCCGGAACGCGGATCCGCCATGCCGTACACCACCCGGCGGACGTGAGCGTTGACCATGGCGCCGGCGCACATGGCACACGGTTCTTTAGTAACATAAATATCCACTTTATCCAGCCGCCAGTCGCCAAGCGCGGACTCGGCCTGGGTGATGACGAGTATTTCGGCATGGGCGGTGGCGTCTTTCAGCAGTTCAACCTGATTGCCGGAACGGGCAATGATTTCGCCGTCTTTAACGGCAACCGCGCCGACCGGCACTTCGCCTGCCTCAGCGGCGGTCTCCGCCATTACCAGCGCCCGCTGCATAAAATATTCATCGTCAAATAAAATCATAGTTCAATCATTTTAAAATTATTAAATCCATCGCTTTCAACTTTCAACTTTCAACTTTCAACTTTTCTCGCTTGTCCACTTCCCCCGCTATTCCGACTTTTTAACGCTGGCGCTGATGATGGTTGTCCCGTCGATGGAGAATCTGAACTGAATGGATTTATTCATGTATTTAAAAGTGTAGAGGACAAAATCATTGCCTTCAAAAGTCCCGACGGATGCGTCTTTCGGATTGAAAATCGCCTCCATTGACGCAGTGTCGCGCAAATAAGAGAAATCGACGTTTTCGGCAATTACGCAGGCGGCATTGTATTTATCCAGCGAACTGGTCGAAATATTCGGGTCTTTAAGGACGGCGATCTCCGGGGCGAAATTGCGGTTGATGTCAACATCTCCGGCCGGAAGTTTAGTTTTGCACCCGCCAACTGCCAGCAGCAGTCCGCAGGCGATCATCATCACCGTAACCAGCATATATTTCTTCATGATATTCCATCTCCTGTTATTAATTTTTTCATCTGTGTCCTGCTAACTCTCAGGTTAATCCCGCGGATGCGGGACGTCATCTGCGGATAATTTCGTCTTCCGTCTTTCCTTCGTCAGTTGGATATTCGGTTTTATCCTTGTTCCCTGTTTTCTGTTTTATTCTGACTCCTGACTTCTGACTTCTGACTTCTGACTTCCGGCTCCTACTATTACGATGCCGGAAAATGAAACTATAATGAATGACCCTAAAATGCAAATTTTTTCCGCGCTTTAATGTAAATTTTTCTGCGATGCCTTGACTTTATCAGTCAACTCGCGGATGTATTTTAGCTGTTCCTGAGTTACTATTGTTTGCAAGCCATTTCTTGTCCACACCTCGATATCGCGGTTTGATTCAAATTTGTCTTTCAGCAGTGCCTCCAGCTGTTTCTCGATTTCTGTACGCGGCTCATTCTGGATACATTTCATGACGCAAATCAGATAAAGTTTGATGATTAAATTCTCCTTAGATAATTTATTCTCCGGAAACTTTGTCTCAAACTGCTTAAGCCATTTGTTGAATTGGTCCATTCGGGCACATACAAGATTCATTCTCATAACATCCAGATAAGTTCCCGCATCGTCCGGATTGCGATTAATAGTATAGCTGTCATTTTTTATGAAGTATATGTTGTTGCTCAAGCGGGAAATTCCTGCCTTAGCCGAATTCAATCCGTTCAGCGGGGAACTGAACCATTCATTGAGCAGTTCAGTCGACCAGTACAATTCAACAACATCTTTGAGCATCGCGTTCAATCGGTTCTCGATGTTTGCACACGGTTCATTAAGAATAAACTTATTAATACAAGTCAGATATAACTTGAGTATCAGACTTTCTTTGGTTAATTTTTCATCCGGAATGGTTGGTTCGAAGAGTTTAAACCATCGGCAGAACTGCTCAGGGCTGGCAGTCTCAAGCGATACATACAGAAGGCCGGGATAAGGCTCTGCCTGGCACAATGCTAATTCGAGAGCTTTAAAATAATTGTATATGGCGTTGTCGTACTGTTTCATTATGAAATATGCGCGACCGAGGCTGTTATACGCCCGTGGATCTTTCGGGTCCCGTTCGATGGCTTTTGAGTAATCTTGAATGGCTTTGTCGTATTGTTTCATGGCAATATATACATTACCGCGCTTAATATATGAAATTCCAGGTCCATAAGTAAATTGTTCGATCATACTGGAATAGTCTTGAAGCGCTTTGTCATATTCTCCCAGAATGGAATATACTTCGGCGCGAGTATCATATGCGGTTGAATATTCCG
>CAIMFA010000465.1 GCA_903840185.1 uncultured Lentisphaeria bacterium
AATGAATATTTTGCTGTGAATTTGATTTTGCGTCACAAAATCAAACTCACAGCAAGCGCTTCTGTTTTATTAGTGCCATTCGTGGATAAAAAGGATTTATCTGTGCCTTTGTTGTCAAAATATAAAATAAATTTAAAGGGAGAATGAATATGACATCCAGAGAACGTTTGTTGAAGGTATTGAAAGGTGAAATCCCGGATTGCGTGCCGGTCGCCCCGGATTTTTCCAACATGATTCCGGCGAAACGCACGGGAAAGCCGTTCTGGGATTTGTATCTATACAATGATCCGCCGCAGTGGGAAGCCTATATTGATTGCGCGAAATTTTTCAATATAGATTCCATGCTGGACGGTTACTTTCCTTTTGCGTTTCCGGATAATACCGTTCCGGAGCATGACTGGCAGACGGCGATAATCCGCCGCAATCCGGAAATGATTGTAACTCAACAGTATTACCGCGAGTCCGGTAAAATTACCTGGCATGATAAAGTGAACGTCTATCCGGTTGGTGATCCGCCAACCGGCAATGTAACATTGGATAAACTTGAACTGCCGCCGGTTCCAGCAAAATGGGAACCGCTGGAAGGCGTAAAATCGTATGACCGCGGCCCGGAAGGCTTAAAAAGAGCGAAAGCGATGCTCGGAGACCAGGGGCTGCTTGGGGTTTTTATAACCTCCATCAACATGATTGGAAATCCAGAAAAACTTTTTGATTATTACGATAATCCTGAAAAACTGGAAGCTGAAGTTGAAAAGCGCATGAAAGATGTTGAAAGAAAATTCGCCTGGCTGATGAGCCTGGATGTCAGGCCGGACTTCTTATGCGTCGGCGGTTCCGGCTCCATGATCTACCAGTCGCCTGAATTTGTCCGTAAATACTCGCTGCCGGCGGTAAAACGGGCCATCGAACTGGCCACGGCGGCGGGGATTCCCACGCATGTGCATTCCTGCGGCCCGGAAAAAGAACTGGTTAAAATTATGGCGGAGGAGACTTCGCTGACAGTGATCGATCCACTGGAAATACCGCCGATGGGCGACTGCAATCTGGCCGAAATGAAGCGGCTTTACGGTAAGAAGCTGACGCTGAAAGGCAATTTGCACACCACCGAAGTGATGCTGAAAGGATCAGTTCAGGATGTTATCAACGCCTCAAAAAAGGCAATTGACGACGCGAAAGAAGGCGGCCGCTTCATCCTGTCCACCGGCGACCAGTGCGGCCGCGATACCCCCTTCGAGAATATTTTCGCGATGGTGGAAACGGCGCGCACCTACGGCAAGTATTAATTATTTTTCCGGCATGTCGGAGCGGAACGGCACGGCTGGCAGGCCTGCGGCGTTATATAAGTTGCATACCGGGTTGTCAGCCCAGGCGTAACGCACAAATTCCGGTTCGGCGATTTCCGGCGAGGATACGATAACTGTATCGCCGTTGATTTTTGCATCTGCCCAGACAAATTTACGGTCGGCTCCGGCGACGGCAAATCCCCGCAGTTTTTTGCCGCGGCATTGCAGTCCGCCGTTGCAGTGGTCGAAGCGAATTCTTAATTTACCGCCTTCGCGAGCTGCCGCCTTGAATATCGGGCCGCTGAATGCGGCGTCTATACTGTAAGTGTTAGCGAGTGCGTTGAGCGCCAGCCGCAAGCCGACATCCTGTTTATTTTTGGGATGGATGTCCACGGACTCGCCAATGTCGATCGCCACGGCCATGCCGGTGTCGGGCAGCCGGAGCGTCATGGTCTGGGCCTCGCGCAGTTCCGCCCAGGCGCTTTCTCCGGGGTTAGTCTTCGCTGTCATATAGTTGGCCAGCTGGACGAACAGGAACGGAAAGTCACCGATACCCCAATGTTTCCGCCAGTCCTGAATCAGTGCCGGGAACAGGGTTCGATATTGTGCTGCGCGGCTGGTGTTGGATTCCCCCTGATACCAGATCGCGCCGCGAATGGCATACGGAATTAACGGAGAGATCATGCCGTTGAACAGTACGCAGGGCCTGTTCTCAATATCGCTTCTTCCATAATTGCTTTCCACCGCATATTTCCAGATACCGGACAACGGAACTGGCGCAGAATCCGGCAGCGACGGGCAGCTGAGCAGCATGTCTTCTTCGGGCCCGGTCATGCCGCCGTCATATTTGTCACTGTGAACCCGTACTGCGATTACGTTTCTGCCGGCTTTTACCAGATTGCCCGGGACCGGATAGGTACGCCGCGTATTCCATGAATCCGGACGGTCGGCCATGGTGATGCTGCCGACTTTCACGTTATTGAAATAGGTGATATCGCTTTTGTCGGTAGCGCCGATTGAAAGCCGCAATTCGCGTCTTGCCCAGGCCTCCGGCACTTCCATCTCTTTGCGAAACCACAAAATGCCGCAGAAATCCAAGCCATGCGTCTGCCATGTTCCCGGCAGCTCCATCTCTTTCCATTCCCCCGGCGGATTTGGCAGGTCCGCCCAGCTGCGGGGATAACCTTCATTCTTCTCATCTTTTGTTTTTTGCTCAACCTTGCGGCCTTCTTCAATATATTCTTCATGGGACATTTTAAACTCAATCCTGGCGTGAACGTCTTCGTTCACTAATCCGGCTAACGCCGGGTTTCCCGTAAGTCCGTCCCTGCTGGTCCATGATTCCGCCACGGTACCGCCCCAGCTGGTATGGATTAACCCGACTGGAACGTCCAGCCGGTGATACAATTCGCGACCGAAAAAATAGCCGGCGGCGGAAAATGACGATACTGAGCCGGGAGTGCAAATTTCCCACGGCCCGGTTTTTATTTCTTTCAGCGGCTGGCTGGAGAGAAACCTGGGAATGGTCAGCAGCCGGATGGCCGGATAGTTTGCTTCGGCGATTTCGCGGGATGAATTTTGGATTAAGGATACCGGCATTTCCATGTTGGATTGTCCGGAACATATCCATACTTCTCCAATCATGACATTATGCAGTGTCAGCGACGTTCCGCATTCTGCGGTAACAGTCATTGTTTGCGGTTTTGAACAGGCCTCCAGTGGGTCCAGTTTTATCTGCCAGTTGCCACTGGCATCTGCCGCCGCTGATTTTTCCTGCCTGGCGAAACGCACTGTCACCACGGATCCGGGCAGAGCGGAACCCCATACAGGTGCCGCTATTTTCTGCTGTAAAACCATATTATCGGTAAATACCGCTGCCAGTTTTAACATTGTCATATCCTTTTAAAGTTATTTAAATGAAGTGTTTATACGATATCGGTGCGGAACGGCACTGCTGGCAGGTCTGCGCTGTTATACAGGTTGCACGCCGGGTTGTCCGCCCAGGCGTAACGCACAAATTCCGGTTCTGACACCGACTGCGAAGATACGACTACGCTGTCGCCGCTGATTTTTGCATCCGCCCAGACAAATTTACGGTCGGCTCCGGCAATGGCGAATCCACACAGTTTTTCGCCGCGGCATTTCAGTCCGCCGTTTACATGGTCGAAGTGAATAGTCAAGGTGTTGCCTGTTTTAGTCATATTTCTGAACATCGGGCCGCTGTAAGCGATCTGCTGAAGGTAAGTTTTTGCTAAGGCGTTAAGCGCCAGGCGCAGACCGACGTCCTGCTTGTTCTGCGGATGAATATCCAGCGCCTCGCCGATATCAATTGCGGTAGCCATGCCGGTGTTGGGCAGCCGGAGCGTCATCGTCTGCGCTTCCCGCAGTTCCGCCCATTCGCTTTCTACTGGAATTGTCGCTTCCGTCCTGAAATTGGCAAGCTGAACAAACATGAATGGAAATTCGCCCTGATGCCATTGCGTTCTCCAGTCCTGAATCATTGACGGGAATAGTGTCCGGTACTGGACTGCGCGGTCGGCGTTGGATTCGCCCTGGTACCAGATCGCGCCGCGAATTGCAAACGGGATCAGCGGGGAAATCATGCCGTTGAATAATACGGATGGAGAATTAGGATTGTCCGGTCCCGGCGGGATTGCCGGAATTACGATTTTGCCGTAGTTATTTTCCACCGCATATTTCCATACTCCGGTCAGCGGAATCGAGGGTGATTCCGGCAGCGCCGGGCAGGATAAATGCATTGCTTCCGCCGGCCCGATCATGCCGCCGTCGTATTTGTCGCTGTGCACCCGCACCGCGATCACATTTTTGCCGGTTTTGACCAGATTGGCCGGAATGGCATAAGTGCGTCGAAAACACCATGAGTCCTGACGGTCATCCATGGTAATACTGCCAACCTGCACGTTATTGAAATAAGTGACGTCGCCTTTGTCGGTGGCGCCGATTGCCAGCCGCAATTCTTTGCCCTGCCATGAAGCCGGCAGTTCAATTTCCTTGCGAAACCACAGAACGCCGCTGAAATCCAGTCCGCGATTCTGCCATGAACCCGGCAGCTCCATGCTGCTCCAGTCTCCGGGCGGATTCGGAATGTCCGCCCAACCGCGCTGGAATCCTTCATTTCTTATATCTGCCGTCTTCTGCTCCATCTGCCGGATTGCTACTTTATATTCAGCAATAATTTCAGCTGAATTGGCGACATCCATGTCATATTTAGTCACAAGCTCAGCCAGTTCAGGAATTTCCAGCAGAGTATTTTTACTGGTCCATGCCTCCGCGACGGTGCCGCCCCAGCTGGCATTGATCAATCCGACCGGAACGCCCAGTTTGCGGTGCAGTTCGCGTCCGAAAAAATAACCAACGGCGGAGAAAAATGATACAGTTTCCGGAGTGCAAACTGCCCAGGAATTTGCGGCAATATATTTTTGCGGAGTTTCCGCAACCAGCTTTGGAATCGTCAACAGGCGGATGCCCGGGAAATTTGCTTCCGAAGTTTCTTTATCGCTGTTTTTAGTTTGTGAAACCCGGAATTCCATGTTCGATTGTCCGGAACATACCCATACTTCGCCGATCAGAATATTGCGCAGAGTTATCGCGGTTTGGTCCGGATCATTCACCGTAATATTCATTTCCTGCGGTATGGCGCTGGCAACCAGCGGCTCCAGCGTCACGCGCCAGTCGCCGTTCACGTCCGCCTTGACGGTCTTCACCTGTCCGGCAAAACGCACTGTCACCAGCATGCCGGGACTGGTTGTCCCCCATACCGGCAGAACAGCAGTCTGTTGTAAAACCATATTGTCAGTAAACACCACTGCGAGCTTGAGCATTTTCCTGTTCTCCGTTGTTTAATTTATAAAAATATAAACTATTATCATAGATGCTTTGGCCGGTATTTCAATAGTAAATTACGGATAATTAAATTATGTTGCCGGGGTGTAACTTTTATTATTCTTCCAGGCGCAGTGATTGCAGGTTGGACAATTGCCGGCGGCGGAACAGCGCCAGGCAGAACGGCGATGCGACGTAGAGTTGTATTGCCGAAAACTGGATAATTTATGTCTGCTTGCGCTATTTTATGCTAATAGATGCCCCAGTTCCGATGCTGTATATTCAGAAATTCCTAGCGAATTCATCGTGCGTTTACCTTGTGCAAGGTAATCTTTTGCCATTAATACAGATGCCAGAATTATGACGGACGAGATACATTGCGTTTCAATTCCAATCTGTTTGCCCAGGCTCTGCCAGAATACCAGTCCA
>CAIMFA010000466.1 GCA_903840185.1 uncultured Lentisphaeria bacterium
CCGGAAGATTCCGGCTGGGGTTACGGACCGCTCATGCGTCCGGCCTGGGTCGTGGACATGGAACACAATGCGTTTAACTTCTTCTATCCGGATGAAGCGATTACCAGATAACGCTGTTTGACCGATGATAAATTACGCCCGCCTGAACCGGCGGGCTTTTTTATATATAATAATGTTTAATTTTGATTTTATTGCGGAAAGAGGCTGACTATGAGTTTTTCATGTGGTTTTGTGGGATTGCCGAATGTCGGTAAATCCACTTTGTTCAATGCGCTTAGCAAAGGCAGCGCCGCCGCGGCGAATTTCCCGTTCTGCACCATTGAGCCGAATACCGGGATTGTGGCGGTGCCGGATGAGCGGCTGGAAGTGCTGTCCAAACTCGAACATTCCGGTAGAATCGTACCTTCTACTTTGAAGTTTATTGATATTGCCGGCCTGGTCAAAGGCGCCAGCCAGGGCCAGGGACTGGGCAACCAGTTTCTCGGACATATCCGCAGCGTTGACGCGATCGCCCACGTGGTCCGCGTCTTCAAAGCAGGCGACGTGATCCATGTTGACGGCGATGTCAATCCGGTTCGCGATCTGGAAGTGATCATGACCGAACTGATGCTGGCCGACCTTGACTTCCTGGAAAAAAAGCTGGAGAAATCTAAAAAACTGATGCGTGCCGGGGATGCCGAAACCAAGGCTGAACTGGAAATCGCCGTGAAATTCGCCGCCGACCTTGCCGACGGCCGGGTGCCGGAATATGACCGCAACGATCCGAAACAGGCGGCGGCGGCCAGGAACTGCGGGCTGATCACCCTGATGCCTGCGTTTGTCTGCGCCAATGTTGACGAAGCCACTTTCAGGTCTTTCGGCCAGGATGAACACTCCAAAGCGCTGGTTGAATTCTGTAAAAAGAATAATCTTGAAGTGGTACCAGTCTGCGCTAAACTGGAAGAGGAACTTTCGCAGCTGGAACCTGAGGATGCCGCAGTTTTTCTGGAAGACCTGGGTATTACCGAAAACGGCCTCTGCCGGGTTATTCATACCGGCTACCGCCTGCTCAATTACATTACGTTTTTCACCGCCGGCGAAATGGAATCGCGCGCCTGGACGGTTACCGCCGGAACACCTGCGCCGCAGGCGGCGGGCAAGATTCACACGGACATGTGCCGCGGTTTTATCCGGATGGAAGTGGTTTCATACGCGGATATGGTTGCCAACGGCGGCTGGTCCAAAGCCCAGGCGGTCGGTAAGTTGAGAATTGAAGGCAAAGAGTATATCATGCAGGACGGCGACGTGATTCATGTCCGCTTCTCGGTGTAATTACAGAATACAGGAAGTCAGAAGTCAGGAGTCAGGAGTCAGGAGTCAGAATGAAGACAGAGGACAGTGAGCATGAATATCCAATATCCAACACGGAATGTCCAATGTCCAAGTGAAACAGCCTGTAACCAAACAGCAATACAGGAAGTCAGGAGTCAGAATAAAGCGGTATTACGGCATTACAGCTTAACGGTATTACAGTCAAACCATAAAACCGTCAAACCGTAAAACCGGAAAACCGGAAAGGAACAGCCTGGAAGCAGGAGTCAGAATTCCGGATTTATGTATAACTAACGCTGATAACATAGAACATTAATATGTCGTCTTCAAAGAAAAGTATTTTAAGAAGCACTTCCGGAATGGCTGCGGCCACGCTGTTCAGCCGGGTGCTGGGGTTTCTGCGCGAAATCCTCGAAGCCAGTGTGCTCGGGGGCGGCGCGGTGGCGTCATCCTGGTTCCTGGCATTTATGACGCCGAACCTTTTCCGCAGAATTCTCGGCGAAGGGGCGTTGGGAACGGCGCTGGTGCCGACGATCTCCCACATCATCGAATTGCGTGGCAAAGAGGACGCCAAACGCCAGTTGGCGGCAATCTTCGCATGGCTGGGACTTGTGCTGGTGCTGATTTGCATCCTGGTTTCCGTAATTGCCATTACTTTGAAATTATGGGTTAAAGATCCCAGCGGCATTATGGCGCTGAATCTTATCCCGCTGCTGATGCCATACTCGTTTTTTATCTGCCTCATCGGCATTACCGGTTCGATTCTGAATACGCTGCGGGTATTTTTTCTGCCTGCCCTCGGTTCCCTGCTGCTGAATATTTTCCTGATAGTCTGCCTGCTGTTTGTCTGCCCGGGCATGACTGATACCGTGCGAATGCTGGATTTTCTGGCTTATGCCGTGCTGCTTTCCGGGGTAATTCAGTTGGTATTGCTGCTGGGCCTGATGTACTATTACGACATTTTTCCCAGCTTCTCGCTGGCAAACTTGAAAAATCTGGAAATCCTGTCGGAATTGTGGAAGCTGACGCTGCCGGGCCTGATCGGCGCTTCAGTAGTGCAGATCAGCTTTTTCATTGACCGGATGATGGCATACAGCATCGGCCCGCAGGCGGTGCCGGCGTTAAATTACAGCGACCGTATTGTTTATCTGCCGATCGGGGTGTTCGCCATCGCGTTCGGCTCTGTCCTGCTGGCGAACATGTCCAAGTCCGCCGCCAAAGGCGATACCGCCGAACTGGTTGCGTCCCTAAATCTCGGTTTGCGGCATGTGCTGTTCGTCTGCGTGCCGATAGCGGCGTTCACGGTGCTGTTCCGGCTGCCGATTGTGCGCTGCTGTTTTCTGCGGGGCAAGTTTACTGAAAGCGATGCAATTGAAACTGCCTGGGCGATGCTCTTTTTCGGTCTGGGCATTCCGGCTTTCTGCGCCATCAAAATCACGCTGGCGGCGTTTTATTCGCGCAAAGACATGAAAACGCCGGTCAAAATATCTTTCCTCTGCATATTTTTGAATTTAATCCTGAATGTTATTCTGATGTTCCCGATGCAGCAGGGCGGACTCGCGCTGGCGACTGTTATGTCTTCTATCCTCAACAACTGCCTGCTGCTGTATTTTCTAAAAAAGGAGATCCGGCATGATCTGGGCCTTGATCAGGTCGGTTACAGCCTCCTGCGTTCGGCGGTGGCATCGTTTATCCCGGCGGTAATCCTCTTTTATTTTTATAAAAGCATGGGCAGTATTTATACGATCAAATATCTGCCGCCGGACGCGGTGCCGCTGCTGATTTGCGGAGTCGCGTTCTGTATTTCTTACGCGCTGATTTCATGGCTGTGCCGTTCCCGCGAGCTGCCGGAACTGGTTTCCATGTTCAGGCGAGGATGATAATTTGTAATATTTCCGTTCCCGGATTTGCTTTTCAGTCGTGAAATTATATACTCTGCGCGGTTGAAAATTCATCCCGCGCCTGCGGGATTGCGATCTTTCGAGTTTGGATTCGCACTTTTCGAGGCCTTCGAGACC
>CAIMFA010000467.1 GCA_903840185.1 uncultured Lentisphaeria bacterium
CGGCTCTTGCAAAAAAGTTTTCAGCACGTATTTTTATATTATGCATTAAGTATGTTATTTAACAATAATTCCTTAAAAAACAAACAAAACTGAAAAGAAAGGATGAATCATGCAAGTACCATTCTACGGACATCAGCGCCAGTATCTGAGCATCAAGAAAGAAATTGATGACAATATCCAGGAAGTAATTATGAGCGGAGCCTATGTGCTCGGCCCGATGCTGAAAAAATTCGAAGGCGAACTCTCCGCTTACTCCGGCCTGAAGCATGCCATCGGCGTCGGCAACGGCACAGATGCGCTGTGGCTGGTCATGATGGCCCTGGGTCTGAAGGAAGGCGATGAACTGATTACCAACGCCAATACTTTTTTCGCCACCGCCGAAGCCATGTGGGTTGCCGGCTGCAAGGCTGTTCTGGTTGATTGCGATCCGCTGACCAATTGTATCGATCCGAAAGCTGTTGAAGCAGCGATTACTCCGAAAACCAAAGCAATAGTTCCCGTGCACCTCTACGGACAATGCGCGCCGATGCGCGAAATCAGCGCTATCGCCAAGAAACACAACCTGTTTGTTATTGAAGACAATGCCCAGGCGATCGACGCAGCCGGCGACAACTTTAAAATCGGCGAACTGTCTGATGCAGTATGCACCAGCTTTATCATCCAGAAGAACCTCGGTACTTTCGGCGATGCCGGCGCAGTATTCACCAACAACGACAAGATTAATTCCGAAGTCCGCAGATTGCGCAATCACGGTTCAACCGCCCGTAACGTTCACAGCTTCGGTTTCAACAGCCGTCTGGATGACATCCATGCCGGTATCCTGAGCGCCAAGCTTAAGCACATCACCGCCTGGTCAGATCAGCGCATTGCGCTGGCCAAGCGTTACACCGCCGGACTGAAAGATGCCAAGAGCTTCACCCTGCCCTACGTCCGTCCCGGCTACCGTCACGTCTTCCATCTGTATGTGATCGAAGTGAAAGACATCAGCAAGCGCGAAGCCTTCCTGAAGTTCCTGAACGACAATGGAGTTGATGCCAAGACCCACTACTCCATCGCGATTCATCAGCAGGCCGGTTATCCCTGGGGCAAAGACGCGGAAATCCGCGGCAGCCTGAAGAATGCCGAATATAATGCGGCAGCCTGCATCTCTCTGCCGATGTTCCCCGAACTGACCACCGATGAAGTTGATTACTCTATCGCCAAAGTTCTCGAATGGGACAAGGCCAACAGCTAATTCAGCACAATTGTTAATTAAACGGGGCGTCTGCCCCGTTTTTTTTACCCTTTAACTCAATATTGACAGGAGAATTAACATGGCTAAGTACAAAGTAATGGTTGTCGGTACCGGCAAACGCGGCAAGCACCACGCCGCGGCATTCAAAGCCAATCCGGATTTTGAAGTTGTCGGCCTCTGTGATATCAATATGGATATGCTCAACGCCGCAGCTGATACGCTCGGACTGCAAAACGCTGCCAAAGGTACCGATGCCGCCAAAATGGCCAATGAACTGAAACCTGATGTGTTCTGTTTCTGCACCATGCCGAAAATCCGTTTTGACATGGTCAAGATCGCGGTTGATTGCGGTGCCAAACTGGTCGCTTTCGAAAAACCTATCGGCGAAAATATGCACGAAGCAATCAAAGTCAAACAACTCATTGACCAGTCCGGCATCAAGGCCGTCGTCAGCCATCAGCACCGCTACGGCGTACATTATCAGAAAGTCAAAGAGATTGCCGCCAGCGGTAAACTCGGACGTCCGCAGATGGTCTACGCCTCCGCCACCGGCTGGATGGCGCACATGATGAGCCATATGATTGACTACATGAGCTGGTACAATGATTATGCCGATATCCAGTGGGTCATGGGACAGGCTGCCGGCAAAGGCAAGATGAATGACAATCATCCATCCCCCGATTTTATCGTCGGCGTCATTCAGTACGCCAACGGCGTCCGCGGCTATGTCGAATGCGGTGCCGGTGCTCCGGATCAGCCGGAAGTTGAAAAATGGTGGGGCAAAAACCGTATCGGCATTCAGGGAACTGAAGGTTTTGCCGAAGTTCTGACCAATGGCGGGTGGCGTGCAGTCACCAGCGATGGTGTTCAGAGCGGCCCCGGCGCGATGAACTACGATCTCGACATGCCGCACTACATCAATGACATCGCCGCCTGGCTCAAGGATAATTCCAAAGTCCATGAATGCTGCTTTGTCAATGCATACAAAGGTTTTGAAGCCATGATGGGCATCATGCGTTCCGCCGCCAACGGCGGTCAGGTTGCCATGCCTCTGGCCGACGGGCCTAACGAACTCGAACTTCTGAGAGCCAATCTTCCGGACGTTCCAGTTATAGCCAACCCGGTCAATGTCAAAGAGTTTCTGGGCTGAAAAATCTTGATTTCTAAATGATTGTGCCGGAGTTTTCCTCAGGAAAACTCCGGCATTTTTTTGCCGTTCAGGCCATCTGTTTTGTCTTTGTCCGTTGCATTTTACTTCCCCGGCGCTCCGATCTCCCTGCGGTAACGATTGGGGGAGAACCCCATGATCGACTTGAACCGGCGGCTGAAATGATACTGGTCAACGTAACCCAGTTCAGCGGCGACGGCAGCAACGCTCAGTTCACTGCCGGTAAGCATTTCTGCGGCTTTCTGCAACTTCAGCCGGTCAAGATAAATTTTCGGCAGCATTCCGGTCTGATTTGCAAAGATCCGCCGAAATTGATCATCGCTGAGCCCGCTGAAATCAGCCATTTCCTCGACAGTCCACCAGCGGTGAATCTGTTGTTTCATGGTCTCGATAAGCTTGTCCACCAGCGGCGAATCTTTTTTGCTTCTGGCTTTATTCTCATTGTAGATATCAAACAGCAGCCGCTGAAGCGCAAAATTCGCGTTGAGCTGGGAATCAACTGCCGGGTCGGCGGCCAGCTTCATAACCGGCAGCAGGCGGCGGCCTTTGCCCATCTCAAAAACGCCATCTTTAATCACCCCGCTGCGGTACAGCAGATCTGCAACCGGGCCGGCAAAACAAATGGAGTCTTCCAGATACTTGTCTTTGTCACCGCCATAACGGTTGATGAACTCCGGTGAAACGATAATACACTGACCGGGGTTCACCTGAAGTTCATGATCAGGCGGATACCAGAATCTGCCATCGCCTTCGACCAGATATGAAATTGAATAATACTGAAAATATCTCGCAGGAGTACGATAATATCCCCCGGCGGGAGCTGAGTAGTTGCCGGTACGGATAATCCATAACCCGTAAGCTTTGTGGATCGGCTGAATCCCTTTCGGCATGCGGTGGACTTCGCATTTCTCTCTTAACTTCTGCATTATTTTGTCATTCACGATGCGGTTTTTATCCATTTTATTATTTTTATTATCCGGTATAATATATATCATATAATATATTTTGAACAGGTAAATTAATATTTTCAGTAAAATTACTGTAAATTGTAATAATCAATTAAAATCCAAATCAAAGCAAATGGAGATGAAATGACAGCGAAAGTAAAACAAATCGGAGTAGCGGTAATCGGAGCCGGCGGCAGAGGACAGGGCGTAACTCTGAATCTGCTGAAAGACTCAAAATACCATGTAAAAGTCATGTCTGTGTTCGACCCGGACAAAGCAATAGCAGAGTCCGCGTTGAAGAACTGGAACGATCAGGATATTGAGATTTGTGACACATATCAGGAAGCCATCAATACTCCCGGCGTTGACTGGGTGCTGGTCTTTTCTCCGAATGCCTATCACAAAGAACATATCATTGCCGGATTTAAAGCGGGTAAGCATGTATTTTCGGAAAAACCGCTGGCCACATCGATTGAAGACTGCCAGGCGATTTATAAAGCACATCAGAAATCAAAGCTGCTTTTCGCCACCGGATTCGTACTGCGTTACGCCCCGATCTACCGCAAAGCTAAAGAACTTATTGAATCCGGCAAACTCGGAAAAATACTGAGTATCGACGCTAACGAGAACATCACCCCGGCGCATGGCGGTTATATCATGATGAACTGGCGCCGCCATACCAAATATGCCGGACCGCATATTCTGGAAAAATGCTGCCATGACCTGGATCTGATCAACTGGTTCGCGGATTCAATCCCCTCCCGCATCGCAGCCTTTGGCGGACTTAACTATTTCGTCCCGGAAAATCAGCACTATATGAAGAAATACGGCGAGAAGACTTTTGCCGCCTGGGCAGACCCCCACCGCGTTGATTCGCCGTTCACTTCAGACAAGGACCTGATGGATAATCAGGTTGCCATCATGGAATACCGCAACGGTGTCAGGGTGATGTTTCAGGCAACCATGTGCAATGCCATTCCGGAACGCAGAATGTATTTCTCCGGCACTGAAGGCACTATGATTGTGGAACTGTACAGCAGTATCCTGAAATACCGCCGCATCGGCGATGAAGGCGAGACTGTAATAAATTTCGCCGGAGACGGCCATGGCGGCGGCGATTCCTATATCATGAAAGAACTCTATGAATGCATGGTCAAGCACAGCAAGCCGAAATGCGGCGGGGATGAAGGCCTTGAAAGCGCAGTTGTCGCCATGGCAATTGACCGCTCTATCCAGGAACGGACATTAATTGATATGGAACCAATCTGGAAGAAACTTAACCGCTGATATGTAATTACGAATGTTGTGAAACTAAAAAAGCGTCCGGATAAATAATATCCGGACGCTTGAATATAACCACTTAAATCAGAAAACGATTATTGCGGTTTGCTTCCTTCCTGCGGCTTGTCTCCGCCTTTGCGGCCTTCACCACGTTTAGGCATCATTTCTTTCAATTTGTCTTTGGCAGTTTTAATCTGGGCATCTATGGCGGTGGTATCAGCCTTGGCATCTTTTTCCAGCAATGCCTTTTTATCTGCTTCGAGTTTTGCTAAATCTTTCATGGCTGCAAGTCTTTGTTCCAATTTGGCAACGAGTTCCTTATCCGGAGCCTCTTTGGCCTTTTCAGCTTCAAGTCTCTTTGTGAGCATTTCCATTCTGGCTTTCGGATCCATCTGACCCCTGCCGCCTTTTTTAGCTTCCGGCGCGGGTTGAGCGTCGTCAGCAGCAAACACCAGACCAGTAACCGACATTACCAATACCGCGAGAGCTAACTTCAACATGCATTTCATAATAAAATACCCTTCTTTTTTTTGTCAGAATTATTTCCGGCAATAAAACTATAAACGTATAATTACGTAATTTTAGTGTATTAAAATTAAAAATATTAAAAAAATACTTTATTTACCTTCTTAACAGACACGTTTTCTCCCAGATTCAAGATACCGTCTGTTCGAAAAGTAAACAATCTCCATCTGTTTTATCCAGTAGCAGGACAGCAAGATAAAAGTCCATGATACAAGCCTGGAAAGGATGGTTGAATAGCAACACTTTCATCTTTTTATACCGTGTTGAACGAAAAATAGAGAGGGCGGAAAGTGTTACCTTTCCGCCCTCAAGCCCTTGCGGGAATATCTGAAGCAAAGTCCGCAACTGCCCCAAAACGGCAATCACGCACCAGCGTTTTCACGCGTGATCTACCAGCAGATTATAAAATGATTCCTGATCATGACAATTCATCAGCTGACTTCTAAACGGCTCATCTTTCAATCTTGAACTTAACTGTGAAAGCAGTTTGATATGCTGAGCATGCTGATCATCCCGTGCCGCAATCATAAAAATAAGCTTTACTGGAATTGAATCAAGACTTTCGTAGTCACTTACGCCGCGGCGCACCAGCGCTGCCGCCATAATAATGTTCTTGACTGAACGGAGTCTCACGTGCGGAATTCCGATGCCCATTCCGATACCGGTACTCATCAACTGCTCCCGGTGATAGATGCCTTCTTTCAGTTCGGTTTTGCTTTTCACTTCCGGAGTTTCGGCCAGCAGATCAATCAGCTTGTTGAGAATTTCCGCTTTCGTCGCAGATTCTATCAAAACAATGTTTTCTTTCCTTAGTACAGAATCAAAAAGAAGCGGCACAAAATCAGACTGCTTATTCTTTTCGCTTTTCAGGCGCTTATCTATCCATTCTTCAATATCCTGCCGTTTAAACCGCCAGGACGTTCCGAATTTACCGCAGGGAATCTCGCTCTTCTGCGCCCAGTCATAAACCGTACGCTCAGAGACGCGAAGATGCTCTGCAACCTCTTCGATAGTCATTATTTCCGGCAAACTCATATTATATGCTCCATTTATATTTTTTATCAAAACCAACCATATATAAGAAAATCACAGCAAATATCGCAAACAATGACAATTATACACGTTTTATGCGAAAAGTAAAGCGTTTTGTTGAAAATAATACTAAATTAATACAAAATCACCCATTATTAACATTTATTACATATTCGCCCGTGTATGGCAAAATTAGATAAAAATGCTGATAGCGGATATTCTTTTCCGCTAACCCGTGTATATTAACGCCAGTATTATTAATAAAAGAAAAGGATATAATAATGAGAAAAAGATTAAGAAAAAAGTTGTTTCTCCGTGAATTTCAGGAATTAGGTTTCGATCTCAAAGCTAAAATGAATCTGCCTGACGAAGCTGCACTTGACGTATTCTGGATCA
>CAIMFA010000468.1 GCA_903840185.1 uncultured Lentisphaeria bacterium
CCTTTGTAACCGGTGCTCCTCACGATATTCTCGCACCATGCCATCTGGGTGGATATAAGTTCGTAAAAAAACAACCCGTAGTCATTGGCTTCCGGTTTTGACCCGTTGCGGGAACCGGGCAATTCTATTTTATCGAACGCGGCAACGTTCTGGCGGCCCCAGGCTTTGGCAAGTGACGCAGGTGTCTGGTATTTCTTCTGCAGCCAGTCGCGCCAGCATCTATTCAACAGCTCCCGGGTTTGGGGAAGATACTTGGGAAATTCGCGGTATCTGATTATTTCCTGTTCGTTGTAAAAATTGACACAAACGATGGCCGGTTCATCCTTCCATGCGGTTTTTGTATAAGGATTGACGTGGTTAAGCATTTTCCCGGCAAGCGTCTGCCACCTGGTTCTAGTTCCAGGATCGCCGAGGAACATCATTAATTTTTCATCATTTCTTTCGTTCCAGGCTTTTTTCCCATCGCCAATACCAACGCGATATGCAGCGATGTCAAGATAAATATAAACTCCGTTCGCTTTCAGTTCCGCAAAAAGCCGGTCAATATTATCGAGTTTATCAGGATTAAATTCGCAATCTTTTGTTGATCCTTTCATAATATAGCCGTCAAGTGCAAGCGGCCTTACTAAATCATACCCCTGCCGTTTGATCAGTTCCGCCAGCTTGGCGAAACGTTCCTGCACAACATTTTTATCCGGGTCATCCAGAAATTTGAAAGTGGAGAAAAAACCGTTATAGGCAAAAAAACGCCGCGGCACAGCCGGAGAATCTTCGAACACAAGTTCCCCGCTCGTGGAAACCGTCAGTCTGCCATGCCTGCCGGCGGGGCCGTTCTCTGAAATCGCTGTCAGATCAAGCGCGCTTCCTTTCTTCACCTGAATATCGGACAGATCAACAACTTTCCATTCGGAATCCGCCTTAAAAACGATCCGGTTATTCCTCGCAGCAGTCGCTGCTGAATCAGTGTTTACTGCAGCAGAGACCGCAACAACCGGGGCGACGATCTCAGCACTAAGCGCACCCGTTAAAAGAATGATGGTTAAACAGAACAGACAACGTACACGGTTTACTGTCATTTGTTGACCTTTACTAAATGATTTATTGACGATAGTGAAATTACTCTATCAGATTATTATATCCTGAAATTTAATAATGGAAATGGATTTTAATCCAATACTTGTGTATATTAATCCAATAAATTGTATTTTTGAATATAAATGTTTACTGATATTAATGTAACTATACACATGTACGACTGTCCGTTGCTGGGCGGCGAACTGCATTGGGACTGGATTCAAAATAATATTTCCGCATCTTACTGGCGGTTGTATTGGAATAAGGCGCCGGGCGCGTTCGTGAAGATTGGAGACACGGAACAGGAATTGACGACTGATTCCATTTTTCTGATGTCGCCGGGAACTGCTTACTCGACCAGGACGGTCAATGAGGTCGAGCATTTTTACGTTCATTTCTCGGTCGGAGCTCCTTTGGATTGCGTAGCGCCGGCGCTATTTCAATTACGCGAACATCGTCTGCTTGCTTTGGCGTCCGAGTCGCTGGCGGCATTTTTTGCGGACCGGTATTCATGGCGCACAGTGATCGCAGTGAAGACTTTGGTGATGTCAGCTTTACTGGAGTTGCAGGATGATGTCGTGCCGCAACTGAAACAGTTTGACCCGAGGATTCAGCAAGCGCTGAATTTATTAGATGCCATCAGCAATATTTCAAACCGTGAACTTGCCAGGCAGGCCGGGATGAGCCTCAACAGTTTTTTGATTCTGTTTCAACGGGAAACCGGTCTGCCCCCTCAGGAATGGTTCCGCCGTAAACGACTTGAGCAGGCCTGTAAACGGCTTCATTTCAGCGAAGCGTCAATTGAGGAAATTGCGGAGGCGTCCGGGTTTTGCGACCGTTATCATTTTTCCAAGGTATTTAAAAAAACATATGCCATCGGTCCGGCGGAGTACCGTCAGCAGGTGCGGCTGCTGCGTGATGCCGGTAAAGTTCAGCGTGGAAATTGAAATTATACTCTGTGTGGCTGAAAATTTAACATAATAGGTTCGTATTCTGAGAGACTGCCGATACCGGGGTATCG
>CAIMFA010000469.1 GCA_903840185.1 uncultured Lentisphaeria bacterium
CCCGCGTGAACAAAGCATTGGATGAATCGGTTTGGCCTGAGATAACCAGACCGCAGATGCATTCCAGGCATACATTGCCCGCCTGGTCCCTGCAAATGCCGCCGTAAGCCGCCAGGCTGTTTTCCTTCAGCAGGAAATCTTCGGAAAAACCTTGCTGTCCAAAATACGGGAAATCATCCCCGTCCTGCAGTCGCACGCCCACGGCGGCGCAACCGGTAGCCAGCTTGATGGCAGTGAGAATCCGCTGAATAGAATCCTTGAAATCGGTGGATTCGTTAAGTATCGACAGCACTTCGCCGGAAAGTATCCGGTAATGCTCCGCCTGTTTGCGTTCGGTAATGTCTAGAAACGTCCAGATTCTTCCATAGCATTCCCCGGTTTTGCCCCAAACCGGCGCGGAGTATCTGTCCAGAACCATCCCATTCTTAAATTCAATCTCGTCGCGACTGGTCTCATTGACGTGATTGTTCAGGTAAATGATCTTTTGCAGAAATAGTTCAGGATATCTGGTTAAACTTGAAACATATTTAAGTTGTGCGGTATCATCAGCATCTGCTTGAATATGCTGTGGAATATTGAGTAACTCAATGAAGCGCCGATTACACAGCACCCGTTTATTATTTTCATCTATCACTAAAATTCCATCGCACGAGGCGTTTACCTGAGCCTCGAGCAAAGCGGCCTTTGATTGCAAGTCCGCCGTGAGCTGCTCGGCCAGCTGCCTGGCTTTGAACCTGGTGTTATAAAGGTTGAAAAACAGTTCCGCCAGTAAAAGCGAGGTGAGCGTTCCGCCAAACAGCACGAGCCAGACCTTGACATATTCTGATATGGATGCGGCCGGCCTGGTAAAGTTAAGAGTCCATTGGCGGCCAGCCGAAATAAGGGGGCGCTGCAAAGTCATTTGCGCTGCTGGTCCTGCCTGCCGGCTGTCTGCTGGGTAACTGTCGTAAAGCAGCGCATCGGGTGTCGCCTGTCTGCCGTCGAATATTTCCAGCCGGATCCCACGGTTATTCCCCCAATTCCACCTCCCCAGGATGCCTAGCATCAGGTCATTCATCCGGTAGGGGCTGTAGACCCAGCCCAGCAGTGCGGCACGCCGTTGATCAACCGTTTTACGCGGCATGCCTTTACGATACACCGGGACATACATCAAGGTCCCGGCCTGAATATCCTGGTCAGTCTCCTGTTTCAGGATTACTTTGCCGGATAGAATTGCGGTATCCAGATCCAGCGCGCGTTCAATTGCCGTACGTCGAACCGGCTCGGTCAGCATGTCGTAGCCGAACGCGCGTAAATTACGGTCTGTGAATGGTTCAAGATAGATGATGGATGAGTATATTTCCCGTTCGCCCTCAGGCCACACCTGGTACGCAGGAAAACCTTCGTCGCGAACCTGCTGGACATGCTGCGCCAGTTTCTGGCGGGGAATCATCCGAGCAAAGCCGATACCCTGAATCCCTGGAAGTTCCTGCTCAATCTTCTGGCGTTCAGTGAAGTCATGCCATTCCTGGCGAGTAACGTAAACTGAGTGCTCGTAAAACGCCGCACAGCTGCGCAGTATCTGTTCGTGGGCATTGAGACGATCAAGGATTTTGCCTTCTATTTCATTGCTAACGGAGTCGAACTCCCTTGCCGCCGCCGCATCCTCCTGTAATTTCGTATAACGGGTTGCCATAGCGGTAACGATCAGACCAGCCAGCAGCAGCAGCCAGGCCTGCCAGACCATGCGGCGTTTCGTACCGCCGGACAATTCAGAGATATCATGCTCGACATGGTTCATAATAAACATCCGTGATGCATCGTAAAATGATTACAGCCATCAGTCATAGGGAAAACTTATTGATGTGTTTACTCTAATGTGAGATTTGCTTTTTGCAACATGCACTTACGCAAGTTATTTAACTATGATTAACCGGCAAAACATCGGTAAAACAGAGTTAATGAGAATATTTGAGCGTTCTGATTATGGCTATAACGTGCTCAAAACTGGTATCAATCCACTGGGTCAGGACGCCTCGAACTGAGGGTTTTAGCGTGACTGACTGGCATGCAGCACTGCGCCTCTCCAGCCGCAAAACGCGTAAATGGTAAATCATCGGACAAACAAAAGAAAATGCCGCTTACTACAGAGGAATGTAATAAGCGGCGAAACACAAAAAAGCTATAGATACGATGCACATGATTCTTTTATAAGTCAAATCAAACAGTAAAAAAGAATGAAAAAAAACTACATTGTAATAAGTCACTTGTAATATTTATCTTGTACAGTTATTCTATTTACATATTGCATAAAATATAAGGGAATTGCTATCAGTCAATTTTTCGTTCGTTTTGCTTTGTAAATTTGTTTCTATTTGTGTTGGCTCAAGAGCAGGAGTTAGAAAGAAAATAGCGTATAAAAATCTTTTATTAAAACTCATTTGCGGTGTTACTGAAGAAAATACTAATGTAATTATAAATCAGTCATAGCCTTGACGGATTTATCAATAGTTAAGCATGCAGGCGGCATGGAAAAGGGGAAAAATGAAAAACGTTATCGTGATGATTCTCGCAGTAGGGGTGCTGGCTGTGGTCGGCACTGGTTGCACAAGTTTTGAAACCAACCGAGTCGGAGACCAGGTCAATGTCAAGATGCCTTTGAATGTTGAACCTATCGTCGAAGCCGGAAACCAGATGGTTGAAGGGAACGCTACAGTTAACTGCCTGTTCGGTATTTTTACATGGGGAGTTAGCAGCCAGGCAGTAGGAATAGATTATATTGGAACATCTTCTGGAACAAGCATATTTACCAGCCCGGCTGATGTCGCGAAAAATGGCGCGGCATTTGATGCATGTACTGGTGCTAAGGCGGACTTACTGCTGGCGGCCAGGTATAATCTGACAGAAACCAATTATTTTGTATTCAAGAAAATTGAGTGTCAGGTAAAAGGCTATCCTGGCATCCTCAAAGGCGTTAATATTAAAAAGTAATCTGTAATTGCTCATGCCGCCTGCATGTTTAATTATAGGTTATTTAATCATTTTAGGGAACAGACGCAAGAATCAAGTCAATAAATAGGGTGTACAATGAGCAAGGATAATAACCGGCTTGAATATGCAGCCGAACTGCGTAAAGTGTCAGAAGAGATTGCCCGGATGGAAACTCGCGCGTTGCCGAAATCAATCTCTCCGAACACACAAAAGATTATCCAGGAACTGCACGTGCACCAGATTGAACTTGAGATGCAGAACGATGAGTTACGCCGGAGCCAGGTGAGACTGGATGCTGAGCGGGAACGCTATTTCGACTTCTACAACCTGGCGACGGTGGGTTATTTAACCATCAGCGAGCAGGGGCTGATCCTGGAAGCCAACCTGACCACCGCTACACTGCTGGGCAGGAACCGCGCTGAACTGGACAAACAGCCAGTCAGCCAATTCATTTTCAAAGAAGATCAGGACATCTACTATCTGCATCGTAAACAACTATTTGATAATGGAGGACCACAGGCACTCGAACTGCGGATGTTAAAGGAAGACGGGACGGCATTCTGGGCGATCCTGAGGACTACTTCATCACAGGACGTCAATGGCAATCCTGAATACCATGTCGTGCTGAGCGACATAACCGACCGCAAGCGGGCTGAGGCAACACAGGAGACAAACAGGCTGCGGCTGACTGGTATCATCGAGGCTACCAATGTCGGCACCTGGGAATGGAATGTCCAGACCGGGGAAACGGTTTTCAGCGAGAGATGGGCACAGATTATCGGCTATACTCTAAGCGAGCTGGAGCCGATCAGCATCAAAACCTGGGAAAAGTTTGCTTTCCCGGATGACCTGAAGCAATCAGGGAAGCAGTTGGAACTGCACTTCGCCGGGGAACTGCCCTACTATGAGTGCGAATGCCGGATGAAGCACAAGGACGGCCACTGTGTCTGGGTTCATGACCGTGGCCGCATCGTCACCCGCACCGCTGATGGTAAGCCGTTACTGGTGCTCGGCACTCATTCTGACATAACCGAGCGCAAGCAGGCAGAAGAAAAGATCATGTTCAGCAATATTCTCCTGTCGATACAGCAGGAGGCATCGCTAGACGGCATTCTCGTGGTAGACGAGAACAGCAAGATCAGATGGTATAACCACCATTTTGTCGAAATAATGAACATCCCGGAGGAGTTGATAGAAAATAAAGACGACGAACCAGTTTTACGGTTAGTGACGGAGCAGATGGCAGATCCGCAGCATTTTCTGCGGCGCGTAAATTACCTCTATGAACACCGGCGGGAGATCAGTCGCGAAGAGCTTGTCCTCAAGGACGGAAGAATACTCGACCGTTATTCATCCCCAATGTACGGTTCTGACGATCAGTACTACGGGCGGTGCTGGTATTTTCGCGACATCACCGAACGGAAGCACGCGGAAGAGGCGCTGAGGATGAGCGAAACACGATTACAAAAAATCATCAGCAATACACATGCCGGTTATTTTTTTATCGACCAGGAGGGGCTTTACCAGCTCGTCAATGAATCATGGCTGCTTATGCACGGCTATGATTCCCCGAATGAAGTAATCGGCCGTCCTTTCACGCTGACTCAGGTTGACACCGCTCTAGAAGATGCACGGAAAATTATGGCTACTATGCTTGCCGGAGATACAATCCCGACCGGCGAGTTTTCCAGGCGCTGCCGTGACGGTTCCATTCGATATCACACCTTTTCCGCGCAACCGGTTGTAGAGGGCGGCAAGATTGTCGGAATCGAAGGATTCATCATAGATGCTACCGACCGCAAACAGGTTGAAGATGAAATAAAACTCAAGAACGAGGAACTTCATAAAGCTAATGCTGAAAAGGACAAGTTCTTTTCTATTATAGCCCATGACCTGCGCAGCCCTTTCCATTCTTTTCTGGGTCTAGCGCGAGAAATGGCAAAAGATTTTCCACGTTTGACAAAGGATGAAATGCAAGAGATTGCAATTGACATGAGAAACTCAGCTACCAATCTTTACCGTCTTATCGAAGGTTTGCTGCAATGGGCAATAATGCATCAAGGATTAATTCCTTTTAATCCGATTGCAGCTAAATTGCATCCCATCGTAGATGAAAGTATGGCAATGGTTGTTGAATCCGCTAAGAGGAAAGGAATTGCAATAGCTTGCGATATTCCAGATGACATAAAGGTTTTTGCTGACAGCTACATGCTTCAAACCGTAATTCGTAATCTCGCTTCAAATGCGGTGAAATTTACCACTAAAGGCGGGGCAATAAATCTGTCTGCAAAATATGCCGGGGACAATAACGTCGAAATAGCCATTAAAGATTCCGGTATTGGCATGAGCAGTGAAATGGTGGACAATTTATTCCGGGTCGATGTCCTGACAAAAAGAAAAGGTACAGAAGGCGAGCCCAGCACCGGACTTGGTTTATTGCTATGCAAAGAATTTGTGGAAAAACAAGGCGGCAAAATCCGGGTGGAAAGCAAAGAAGGCAAAGGCTCCGTATTTTATTTCACAATTCCATGCAACCCTGCACCAGGGAAAGAAAATCTGATTAAGGATGTGGTTACAGCAGATGAAACAGAGATACAAATTAAACCGCTGAAGATTTTAATTGCCGAAGATGACGAAACTTCAGAAATGCTGATTACAATAATGGTCAAGAAGTTCGGCAAAGAAGTTTTAAAAGTAAGAACCGGAGTTGAAGCGGTTGAAGCCTGCCGCAATAACCCTGATATCGACTTGGTCCTGATGGATATTGAAATGCAGGAAATGGATGGATA
>CAIMFA010000470.1 GCA_903840185.1 uncultured Lentisphaeria bacterium
ATCCCGGGATTTTTACCCATAAAATAAGCATCGGTAATCGCATCCAGTATCTCAATGGCTTTCTCCTTAAAGCCGCATTGAAAATATGCTAACGCCAGATGTATGTTTTCAGCCGTGAACAAACCGCAGGTGGAATATTTCTTAGGATACCAGTTTGAAGAATAAACCAGCCGGCCATGCCGGTTGAGTGTTTGCTCATTGCGGAGATCAGTCTCGGTAAAACGCAGCATTTGATACGACTGAAACATATCCGCGACCCCGCAGTCGATAGCAAGATAAATCGTTGCCAGTTCAGGCGAAGGATGAACAAGTTTGTTGCCGATGGTGTCAATAAATTCAGCGATGACGCCTTGCGCCGGCAGCCACAGTTTTTCCTGAATTGCTTTCAAAATCTTTTCCGCGCGTTCCTTAAAAACTGTATCAGGATATCCCAGTTTTTTAGCGATTTTCGCCATCATCAGGTTAGCCAGATAATTATAGAAGCTGGCCTGAGCGCACCCCCCGCCGTTGTAGGAATGCCCGTCGGATATCCAGGTATTTAGAAAGTTCTGGTAAAGTCCGTCCTGGTCGGGATCGAGAATCCGTTCCTCCCAGTCGAGAACCCCCTTTATATCGTCAAATAGCTCTTTCGCCAAATCAAGTCCGCCCTGCCATTCCAGATGATGAAAAAGCATATCAAGCGCCACTTCCTGCATATTGTAGATGTCATTGCCACCCAGCTTGGCTGGAATAAAGCCGGTACTGTTCCTGAGCTGATGGTACTGGGAACCTTCATGATCGAGATCGGGCCGGTCTTTACCGTCGTACCAGACGGCTTCCGGTCCTGGGGCTTCTTTGATTATTTCTGAGAAATGGGTTTTAATGGCAGTTTCAACCCGGTCATGCCAGCCGATGACTGTCGGCCCGTACCAGTTTCTCCAGCCCAGAAAAGGCGCGTGGTAAGCATGCGCCCCGTGATAGAATATGTTTTTATGCCATGAAGCGTCCATCGCCAGTATCGTGGGCGGCACGGTCAGATTTAGCATAGCATCCGGCGTATTCACCGTGACGGCTGATTGTTTAGCACGAATCTGCTGCTTAAGGTAGTCTGCCGGATTTCCGAGTTTCAGCCATTTATCCAGCACGCTTTCATCTTCATTCCTGACAGTTACGATAAAGCCTTCAAACTCCTCTCCGGCATTTATGACGGCAGACATTTTCACAACTTGAGAAGCAGTTGCGGCAGGCTTATTTTTCAGGAACATTCCAGGAGCGCAATCCTGGAGCGACAATGCGTCTCCGGCTTCTACCTCGGCTGGAAAGCAGGAACCTATCCACATTGCATCGCCTCTGGGGCCTTTCAGTAGCGCCCGGTTCATGCCGCAACTTGCAATATTATTCTCACAATCGGAAGCGTTGAAATTGCGCGCTTTAATCTGCGGATACTCCAGACGGCTGATAAAATCAGTCATTCCGCCAAAACCGGCGCAGAAAATAACCCGCTGATCTGTTTTTATCCTGTAATGAATAAGAAAGCCGTCTTCCGGCATTAATGGGAATGCAGAAATATTCACTTTGACGTCTGGAAACCAGGGAGAGAACTGACAGAACTCATATTCCATCCAGCCGTTGCGAAAAATCGCTACAACATCCTCGGAGTTGTGAAACCAGTGTGAACTGACATCCACGTCTTGAGAATAGAAAGAGGGTATTTTCAAGCCGGGTGCTAAAGCCAGTCCGCTCATTAAGACTCCGCTTTTTGCATAATTGCCCCAGTTGTTGTTCGTCCAATCGGTAACCGCTCCCATAAATAAAG
>CAIMFA010000471.1 GCA_903840185.1 uncultured Lentisphaeria bacterium
CGATTCGATTGCATTTTTCACCAGATTGACTAATACCTGGATAATCCGTGTTTTATCCACTTTGATTTCCTGAATGTCCGTCTCGGCATTTACCACTACTTTAATCTCTCGTTTCTGCAAAGACGAGGATAACATGGACACCGCATCATCCGCCAGCTGTTTCAGCGACACTCTGGACGGCAGCGCTTTGTGTCCTCCGGCGTAAATACGCTGCAATGAAAGCACATCATTGATATGAGATACCAGATTAGCCATTTTTCGGGAATTATCAAGTATGATATTTCTCCTTTCAGACAGCGACTCCTCAAGTTTTGCCAGAAAAGCCTGCAGTTTCGTCAGTTTTTCTCTGCCAAAAGTATTCTCCAGTGACTGAGATTGCTCACTAAACATTTTTTGCAGCATAATCATGGATTGTATTTCCGGCCAGCCGTTGTCACCAAGATGCTTCACCGCCAATGTCCCGATGCCGGTCACGGCATTACCGATGTCATGCAGCACACTGCCGGCCATCAGCGCCCTGCCGCGCTGTTCCGCCTCCTGCGCACTGGCTTCCTCCGCCCGCAGACGGTCACGGATATCCTTGAAATTCTGAATCATGCCGATGACCTTTCCATCCCTGCCATAATAAGGCACCGAAGTAACAATACAGGGGATTGATCCTGTTTTAGACTTCAAGATAAAATCATGTTCCATGCGCTGCGGCAAGTCCATCATCTTTTTAAACGTACACTCATCGGAATCGCAGCGGGTTTCGTCACAAGCTGAAAATTCCTGGCAGTTATGTCCGATAACTTCATTTCTAGGGAAGCCGGACATGCTCAGATATTGTTCATTCACTTCAATAATCTTATGATCATAGCTGACCACCCGCATACCGTCACCGGCAGTATTGAATATCTGCCTGATTTCCTCTTCCGCGCGTTTGCGCTCCGCCAGTTCCTGTTCGATTCTCGCGGCAAAAACGCGTAAACGCCTGTTTACCTTATAGGCATATACTGAAAAAAGCATCACCATGCAGAAAAGTGCAAAACCGGCCATGAACCATACGCGATACTCTTTCCATAAAGCGGAAAAGGTTATTTTCCCAAAGTCCTTGTACGGCCCGATACGCAGTTCTTTCAAGCATTCATTAACCGGGGTATAATTCAGCGGAACCGACCATCCGGCAATTTCCGCGGCAACAGCGGCATCCTCCTCCGGTTTCATCTGGGTTAACGCCACCATCACTTTTTCGCCCAGTCCGTGCGGCACATGCGCCAACCGCGCAAACGGCCATTCCGGATAAAGCTGGGTCGAACACAACAATGGAAACCGGCGCATCGGGTATTCAATCCGGTGAATTATTCTGAAATCCTCCAGATTAATCCGGCCTTCGCGAATCATGCTTTCAAGAATACCGGTGCGCACTGTCCCGGCATCAGCCTTTCCAGTCTTAACCGCCATGATTACCGCATCGTGGGTTCCGCCAAACTGCAAGGAGGAAAAATCACGGTACGGATTTATATTGTTTTGCATTAACAACCGCCAGGCCATCTGCCAGCCGCCGAATGAAGTCTCGTCGGTCGCCATAAAACTGCTGCCTTTTAAATCGGACAGCCTGCCAATTTTTTTATTGGACCGCAAACTGAAAATGACCCCGCCGAATTCATTGTAATAACTGCCTTTGTAACAGTTCTCCATTGTGGCGATACGGCTGACGTCATAATCCATTTCCAGCGTAATATAAATCGAAGAGTTCGCCAGAATAAAGTCAACCTTCTTATCTTTTACGGATTCAGTTATTTCACTAAATGCCAATGGAACAATTTTAAACTTATATTCCGTTATATTCGAGGTAAGGAAAACCGCCGTTGGTTCCCACATTTTAAGACAGGCATCTTTGCCGCGCAGTGCCAGCACCCCGATTCTAATCTCCTGCTGCCCGGCTGCAAATCCGCAGGAAACGGCAAATCCCGCGATAAAGATCAGCAGCAATAATTTCAACCTGGGGAAAAACATTTTATAATCCAGTCCTGTTCACTTTGCCAACCGGCGCAATATTCATAAAACATTATACAAGTATGACTATAGAATAACTTGAGGTAAAAAGCAAATTCATTTCATCCATATTCATCTTCAATATGGACGGCAGAAAGCAGTGGAACCGCGGATCAGCAGGCTGGTCGGCAGTATTTCCTGCGGCAATTGAGTCCCCTGCGGGTTCTTCAAACATTGATCGATACTCTTTGCCGCCAGAAAACCGGCCTCTTCGATCGGATGGTTTACGGTAGTTAATGCCGGATTCAGGAATTCAGTTTGTTTATAATTATCAAAACCGATTATTGAGATATCTTCAGGAATCCTTCTGCCCGTCTCCAATGCTCCCTTCATGGCTCCGATAGCAATGGTGTCATTGGAGGTCATTACCGCAGTCAGTTCCGGCGCGCGTCCAAGCAGCTCCTGCATTTTCAAAAAACTGGTTCTGTAAGTATTAGCATCAGACTCCGTGAAAATATGCCATTGGGGATCAGGAGTAATTCCGGCTTCTTTCATTGTATTCTCGTAGGCCTTGAACCGCTGAATGTGATTGATCGTCTGACGGTTGCATTCAATATAACCGATATTGCGGTGATTTAGTTCCAACAGATATTTCACCGCCTCCCTCGAACCGGAATATGAATCATGATCTATAAAACCAAGCCCTTTCCTGTATACTGCCTCATCAATGAGAACAACCGGCAGCTCGGACTCGGCCAGCGCGGCAAGGCTGTCGCTGAAATCGGCGGGAACTATAACCACAATTCCGGAACATTGCTGGTCTCTGATCTGTTCCAGCAGACTGTATCTGGAATACTCTTTTTTAAATATTAAAGTGGTTTCAAGCGAGTTGGCTTCAGTATATTTATAAATGCCGTTAAAAACTTCCGAAACATAATCATTGAAACGATTACTGCCAACCAGCAGAGCTATCTTTTTTTCGCGCTGAACCGCGGGAGTCGGGATGAAATTGTATTTCTTCATCAACTCGTTAATCTTTTTCCGTGTCTCTTCACTGACACTCGCCCGTCTGTTCATGGCCCGCGATATGCAGATGCCAGATA
>CAIMFA010000472.1 GCA_903840185.1 uncultured Lentisphaeria bacterium
CGGATATATAATCCTATTAGGGTCTGCAAGGAATAAAAACACCTAATTGAAGTGTTGACCAAAAAAAATAAAGGCAGACGCCTGGAAGGCGATCACATCAGTTGAAAGTCTTATGACATAGTAAAGTGTGTTTAACATGAATATTTGAAAAATATGATCGCCTTCCCACTTTTTTATATCCATCACTTTCCCCCTGAATTTAGCTATTGCCAGATATATTTCCCTGTCCACTCATGCGAGATATCAATTGTACAGAAATAAGCGTAAAATCTGCAGGATGTTGAAAAGGTGTTGACAAAATAGATTTCCGGATATATAATCCTAATTAGGGTCTGCAAGGAATAAAAACACCTAATTGAAGTGTTGACCAAAAGAAATAAAGACAGACGCCTGGAAGGCGATCACATCAGTTGAAGGTCGTATTGTACATAGTAAATTGTGTTAACATGGTTGTTTGAAGAATCTGATCGCCTTCCTTCTTTTTTATGCCAGTCCGGCGGATTCAATATCATCCCGATGTCCAACTATTCCAGCTCTTTACGCAGTTTTCCGGCTAGCGCCGGGTAATCGGCCGGCATGGCAATGGTCATGGCTTCAGGATGCTGGTGGCGGAACCAGGTCATCTGGCGGCGGGCAAGCTGCCAGGTGGCGGTAATGATCTGTTCGCGCATGGCGTCACGGGAGAGCCGTCCGGCAAGATATTCGCCGATAATCCGGTAGCCTAACGCCTGATGCGCCGTCGGCGATTCCAAAATGCCGTTTTTCAAGGCGGCGGCGGCTTCATCAACCCAGCCGGCTGCCAGCATTTGAATGGTGCGTTCCCCGATCCGCCGGCGCAATACTTCTCTGTCCCAGGATAAATTCCACGCGATTACCGGATACCGCAGCTGCGGTTTATTCAGGGTCTGCAACTCGGTGATGGATTTGCCGGTCAGCTCAAACACCTCCAGCGCACGGATAAGTTTGCGGTTATGCATGTGCCAGCGCTCAAAGTCCGCCGGATCTTTTTCCCGCATCAGGATTTTGAGTTTTTCGAAGCCTTCGGGATTGTCGTAAAGCCGGTCCAAGCCGGCGCGGAGTACGGGATTGCCCGGCAGCGGGTCGATGCCGTAAAGCAGCGCGCGGATATACATGCCGGTGCCGCCGGTAATTACCGGCAGGCGTCCACGGGCACGGATATCCGCAATCGCGGTTTCGGCCAGTTTCAGAAACGTGTAAACATCAATCCGGACGCTGAAGTCGAAAAGGTCAATCAGATGGTGGGGGATAGCTGCCTGTTCTTCGCTTGACGGTTTGGCTGTTCCGATATCCAGCCCGCGGTACAACTGCATTGAATCCGCGGAAATGATTTCGCCGCCGAAATCCGCGGCGACTTTAAGCGCGAGACTGCTTTTGCCGCTGGCGGTCGGCCCCATGATGACCATAATTTTGGAATTACAGTTCATAAACTGCCTCGATTAAAACGAATAATTAACCACGGAGACAAAAGTTAAAAGCCGAACCACGGACACAACGGACTTGCACTGACCTGCACGGACTTGTACGGACTTGCACGGACTTTATTAAAATCAAAAAAACTTTGTGTCTCTGTGTCTTTGTGGTTAAAATCCCACAGGATGCACGGTCAGGTGATGATTCTGTCTTTGGGCGTGGTATTCATCTGCGGGGTTTCTTTCAGCGGGCGCAGAAAAACGGACAGGAAATACAGCCCGACCCCGATGCAAATGGCGCTGTCGGCAATATTGAAAGCGGGCCAGTGCCAGTCAAGCGCGTAAAAATCGAGAAAATCAACAACTTCGCCGCGCCAGACGCGGTCAATGGAGTTGCCGATTACGCCGCTGATGATGATGAACAGCGCATAATAACGCTCATTCCAGCCTTCGGTAAGCCAGCGCATGAAGAAAAATGACGCGATGATAACGACAATAGCAATCGCGAGAAGCAGCCACCCGTAGCCGTGCATAATGCCCCAGGCGGCGCCTTTGTTGGTAATAAAAGTGAGATTGAAAAAACCGGAGATGACCGGAATCCGCTGACCGCGTGAAATATAATGTTCAACCGCGATCTTGGACACCTGATCGATCAGAATCAGCAGGCATGCCAGGGTTGCCGCATTAAACAAAACTTTTTTTTCGTGAGAGCTGCCCGGATTCGATTTTTTTAGAAATCTACTCAAGATTAGGATTTATTCCGCCGTTTTTCTCGCGAACAGTAGTACATTTGATACAGTAATTGGCGTAAGGCTTCACTTCCAGGCGCGCTTCTGAAATCTCTTCGCCGCAGTCCTGGCATGTGCCGAATTCATCGGTGCCCAGACGCTGCAGGGCATCTTCAATCAGTTCCAGCACGTTGCCTTCTTCCGTCAGCAGATGAAGTTCCATTTCATGTCTGGAGTTATCACTGCCCATGTCGGCCATGTGAGTGGTAACGCCTTTCTTATCTGAATTTGAACAATCCAGCGCTTCATCCCGGTGAAACTGCATCTGGCCGAGGACGATGTCTCTGGATTGAAGCAGCGACTGGTAATATTGCTTCTTCTTGCCGGTGAACCGGGGGATGTCGCCTTTTTTAAGGTTTGACATATATTAACCTTTCACTTTTCACTTTTTAAGATTTAAAACCATAAAAACCTGCTGGGAAACCTTAATTTAGCATTAATCCGGATTTTTTCAAACATTTTATGTTGCGAACTGACGAAATATAAAGTAGATTTGCAAGTTACATTCAGCATCATCCCGGACAGGGTGATGCAAGGCGCACAGCGTGCGTCCGCGAGCTTAGGAATTGAACGCAGTTCAAGGAGCAGTGAGCGAAAGCCGCCCGGCGACTGAGGGTGTCCGCGACTAGACCCCGCGGACATTACGGCCGTACAGGCCACGAATATATAGAGATATCTGTTATGGCATAAGATCCGGAACGGGGATTGAAACTATTTTTTCAGATTGGCGGCGAATTTGATTATCGGGATGACGGAAAGTTATATTTAAAGAATAAAAATTTACTGGAGAAGTTTTGAAAAAGATAGATTTGCACATGCACAGCACGGCATCCGACGGCACATTTCCGCCGGCGGTGATTGTGGAGATGGCGGCGGCGGCGGGACTGGCGGCAGCGGCGTTGACCGATCACGATACCACCGACGGCATTGACGAGTTCATGGCCGCGGGCAGGGCGCATCCGGAAATGCTGACGATTCCAGGCATTGAGATATCGACCCTGTTTGACGGGCGCGAAGTTCATATCGTCGGGCTGTTTATCGACCACCATAATCCCGGATTGATCAAATTCATTGAAAGGATTCAGGGGGAGCGTCACGACAGAAACCTGAAACTGGTGGAAAAACTCGGACTGGCCGGATATTCAGTCTCGCTTGAAGAAGTTGAAGCCATTTCCGGCGGCAAGATTATCGGACGCCCGCACTTCGCGCAGGTAATCAAGGAAAAATACGGATTCAATACGCTTCAGGATGTTTTTGAAAACTGTTTAAAAAGAGGCACTCCCGGCTTTCATCCGCGCGTGCTGCCCCAGCCGGCCGAAGCGATAAACGCCATTCATGCGGCAGGCGGCGTCACCATCTGGGCACATCCGGTTTACCGCCACCAGAACGAACGTTCATGGCTGCGCAGAGTTCTCAGAAAGCTTGCGCCGGAAGGTCTTGACGCCGTGGAAGCCTACTATTCAAAATTTGACGCCAGCCAGACTAAAGTTGTGATCGAACTGGCGAAGGAATTCAATCTGGCGCTGGCCGGCGGCAGTGATTTTCACGGCGAAAACAGTCCCGGCGTCACACCGGGGGACGGTTTCGGCGGACTGGAAGTTCCGGAAAATCTGCTTCCGCCGCTTTTAGAAATCGCAAAGAAATATATATTAAAGCCATCAGACACCAGTAACCAGGAATTGAAAGAGGAATAAACTCTATGATCAGCAAATTGCGGATGTCAATGCTTTTTACGGGACTCGTTCTTCCAGCCATTCTGGCCGTCTCCGGATGTTCCAGCACGCCCAAAGAAGATCCGTTCGTGAAAGAGATGAAGCAGAAATTCGCGGAAATGAACGATCCGCGTTCGTCAATCGGCAAGGCCCGGCAGTATGTCGCGGAAGAATTGACTGACGCATCGGACGCGGAACTCGAAATGGTTAACAGCACCGATCCGGTCATCAGTCACAGTGCTGATGAATCCCAGTATTCTTTCACCTGGAAAGGCAAAAAAGGCGACGGTAATATTGAAGTCCTGGCAACCCCTCCGCCATGCTGCGAACCGGTCGCCGTATTCCGTGTCAACCGGACCTACTACCCCTGATAAATGACCGTGTCCGAAAGATGCCAGTCCCTTATCGCAGATATACGCCGGAAGCTTAAAAGTCTGACGGATAAATATCCGGCGCTGGTATTGCTCTGCGGTCTGATCAATGGGCTGCTGCCCATGACCATAATGCCGGATAAGCCGGTAATGGTGAAAATCCTGTACTGCCTGCCCGCGCTGCTGACGGTTTTACTGCTGCCCCGGGCCAGAGCCTGGATCTTCGCAATCCTGACTCTGGCCGGCATCGCGTCAGTGGAAATCTATCTCCGGACGCTGGATGACAGTTTTCTGGCGATAACCGGCGAACGCGACTGCGGCGCTGAAACAATCGTCCGGATATCCGACGCCTCCTGCGGCGGCGACACCGTGCCGTGGATGCAGAACCCGCCGTTGCTGAGAGCGGAGATTCTGCAAATCCGGCTCAACGGCGAGCAGGAGTGGCGGAAAACCTCCGGCAGAACTGCCCTTTTTCTGCCGAAAGACCATGGAACGGTAAATTATGGCGACGTTCTCCGGCTTCGCGGCGTTTTCAGGAAAGCGGAATCCTCAATACTCGAAGAAAGTCAGACCGTCTTCCCGGAAAAATGCGGCAGAACGCCGGAAAAACAGCCGCTGCATAAAACCTTCCCCGGCAATTTCGATTTCCATAAATATCTGCTTTCGCGCGGCATTGTCAGGACCTTCCACGCTTCGGAAGCGGTTGCATTGCACGGGTATGAGCAGTTCAGCCTGCTCGGTAAACTGCTGGACTTCCGCAATGTGCTGGTCGCCTCCAGTACGGCAGGCATGGAAAAAACGGAATCAAAGAGCATGCTGGCGATCCTGCTGTTCGGCTACCGTCAGGGGCTTGACGACGAAACCAGAAACAGTTTTGTCCGCAGCGGCACCATCCATATTTTCTCGGTCAGCGGTTTAAACGTGGCGATTCTGGCGGCAATGACGCTATGGCTGCTGCGGCCTTTTCCGTTCCGGATCAGGTATCTGACGGTTCCGCCGCTGATGCTGGCGTATGTCGCCGCCACCGGGATGCAGGCCCCGGCGGTAAGATCACTGCTGATGATTTCGCTGTGGGCGGTATGCCGGGCGTTTCTCTATTACACGCCGAACTTGAATGTGGTTTTTCTGGCGGCGGTCGTCATTCTCGGCGTCAATCCTTATTATATTTCCGATATCGGTGTGCAATATTCGTTCATTATCGTGATTTTTCTGCTGGCTTCAGGCGAATCAGTAATGGAATGGACCGGTTCGGCCGGAGAGAAAAACCGCTGGATTCCGCCCGCCCGGCGGTCGGCCTTTGAAATGCTGCGCCTGCGCAAGCTGGCGGCGTTGTGCGCCACGCTGGCAAGCTGTGTCATCGCCTGGATGGTCAGCAGCGGCATTTCCCTCTATTACCAGGGCATCTATTTCCCGCTTTCCATCATTGCAAATTTTGTCATCATTCCGTTTGTCTCGGTGCTGTATCTGCTGGTTTTCGTCAAATTCATGCTCATTCCGCTGAGTTTCATGCTGTCTCCGGCGGGCAAAATCATTGAACTGGTGCTGGACGGCATGACCGGCGTATGCGCTTTCTTCTACAACTATTTCGAAAACACCGCCATGATCAAACCGCCATTGTGGTCGCTGCTGATATTCTACGCCGCGCTGCTGCTGATGATAACTTGCCGCCGCAGAAAGATTCTGCTGCCGGCGCTGGCGGCGGTATTGTCCATTCTGATCTTCTGGCATGCCGCGCCGCGGTTTATGCCGCCGGAAATCGTGGTTATGAGCGGCGGCGGCAGCCAGACCCCGGCGGTCGTCATCTGTCCGCCGGGCGGCGAACGCGCCACGGTGATCAATGTGCCGTCGTGGGAAGCCGCCCAGGCCATCGTCAATACGCTGAAAGTCCGCGGCGTAACCCGGATCGACCGCCTGATTCTCACCAGTTCCAGAAAAGACGCCTGCGCCGGAGCCGCTTTCCTGCTCTCCGCCATCGACGTCAATCAGATCATCCCGGAAAAGACCGTGGCGAAAACCGCTTTTCTCGCTTCACTGCTGAAAACCTGCCCGGCGGAGAGGACTGCGATCCGCTGGCCGGGGTCGGACAACTGGTACTGCGTCAACTCGGAAATGAATCTTGTTTTAAAAAACAACGCTTGGGCGTTTGAATATACGCCGGGAGACTTTAATATAAATCTGCAGATTACTGAAACACAGCCGGGAGCCTCGACGGTAAAAATTAAAGTCGAAGGCTACAGCGAAATTTCAGCGCCGGTTCAGAACAGCAGCGCTTTGGAGGCGAGAAAATATGTCTTTAAATGAAAAGAAACTGAAGATTTGCCACGTCATCACCCGGATGATTGTCGGCGGCGCCCAGGAAAATACGTTGTTCACCATTATCGGACACCTCCAGAAAGGCCACGAGGTAGTGCTCGTCACCGGCCCTTCGCCCGGACCGGAGGGTGAACTGCTCAAGAAAGTGAACTGCCCCGAGTTTGAAGTCGTTGAATTTGCCTCGATGGTCAGGGAGATTAATCCGGTGCAGGATATTAAAGCCTATTTCGCGCTGAAAAAGTTCTTCCGGGAACGGAAATTCGATGTTGTGCATACCCACTGCTCGAAAGCAGGCATCATCGGACGCGCCGCCGCCTGGAACGCCGGAACGCCGCTGGTCGTGCATACCGTCCACGGCCAGGCCTTTCACCCTTACGAGAAACCCTGGAAAAATTTCCTCTTTAAAACTTCCGAGCGCTGGGCGGCCGCACACTGCCACCGCATTTACGCCGTGGCGCAGGCGATGATTGACCAGTGCGTCCAGGCCGGCATCGCTCCGGCGGAAAAATATCAGGTGGTGTACAGCGGCATGGAGATTGAAAAGTTCCTGAACGCCGCACCGGAGCCGGAACTGCGCAAACAGCTCGGCATTCCGGAAAATGTCAAAGTCATCGGCTCTGTCGCCAGATTATTCCGGCAGAAGGGTTATGAATATTTCGTTCCGGCCGCCGGTAAAATTGTCGAAAAATATCCGGACACCCACTTTCTGGTCGTCGGCAACGGCACCATGCGCGAAGAACTGGACCGGCAGATCAAGTTCATGGGGCTGACTGACCGCTTTCATTTTGCCGGGCTGGTGTCGCCGGATCAGGTTTACCGTTACATCGCGCAAATGGATATTCTGCTTCATCTGTCGCTGCATGAAGGCCTGCCCCGCTCCGTGGTTCAGGCGCTGGCCTCCGGCAAGCCGGCCATCGGCTTCGCGCTTGACGGCACTCCGGAGGTTATCTTCGACAACCGGACCGGCTTTCTGGCCCGGCCGGAAGATGTTGACAGCGTGGTTGAAGGCGTCCTGAAAATCCTCGGCAGCCCCGCGCTGGCCGAAGAGATGGGACGCAACGGCAAACAGCTCGTCGCGCAGAAATTCGACTGGCACTATATGGCGGACGTCCTGGAACAGGAATATTATAAGCAACTGAAGAGGAACAGGGAAAAATGAATACAGCAGATTACGAATCCAGACTTGTCGAAATATTGAAAAAATGCGGCAGAGTGGCAATCGCATATTCCGGCGGCACCGACAGCACGCTGCTGGCGGCGACGGCACATAAATTACTGGGCAGAGATAATGTCCTGCTGGTGCATATTGATTCGCCGCTGCTGCCGCAGGCGGAGCGCTGCTTCGCGGAGGAATGGGCGACCGGCGCGGGCTGCAATCTGCTGAAAGTGCATTTGAACCCGCTCGAAAACGAACAGATCCGCAAAAATGACGAGCAGCGCTGCTATTACTGCAAAAAACATGTGATGAGCATCGTGATCAAGGAAGCCGCGCTCCGCGGCATATCCACCGTCGCCGACGGCACCAACACCGATGATTTCGGCGATTACCGCCCCGGCATGAAAGCCTCCGACGAACTGGGCATCCGCCACCCGTTTGTCGAAGCCGGAATGGGTAAAAAAGCGATCCGCGCCCTCGCGGAAAAATATAATCTGCCCAATTGGAACAACCCCGCCGCCGCCTGCCTGGCGTCACGCATCCCCTATCATACTGAACTCGACGCGGACGTCCTGAAAATGATTGATTCCGCCGAAAGTTTTCTCTTCAGTCTGGGTTTCCGCGGCTGCCGGATCCGCTACCTCAACGGGCGCGCCAAAATCGAAACTTCCGTCAATGACATCGCCGACGTCGCCGCCATGCGCGTTGAAATCATCCAGGGCATCAAAAACTGCGGCTTCAAAGGCGTCCTGCTCGACCTGGAAGGCTACCGCCAGGGTTCGCTGAATGAGGATATCAAGACGAAGTAGGAATATCTCCAAAGACGGAATTTGTGCATTTGAAATTATTAACTGTAAAACGATTGATTTTAACCGGGCTGATATTTATCGCCGTGTTTGGAATCGGCTGTAAATATTTGATATATAATTACCAGAACCTCTCATCAAATCAAATTTCATTTCTGCCTGTTATATTCAGTCTGGCAATGATCTTTATCTTATTTCTTTTAGTCCTGACCTGGTTTATTTATTATTTGATAGATGAAAACCTGAAACGTCCAATAATAAGGCGAGTAACAAAAATTATTATTGGAGTTGGTAACGCGGTTATTATATTTATAACAATATGTGTTTTATCCATCCTTTTCAGCGGTCCGCCATACTCCAATGACGAACTGTTAAATCAATATTTTGATATGCCAGCTTCTGATTTCAGGGATGTTCATATTTATTATAATGAGATGCAAGAGGTGTTATGCGTTTATTTCAGGTTTCAGATGAATGGAGAGGCCGCGGATAAACGCATGCAGGAATATCTTAAAAAGTATTGTTCCAACATGGAGAACTATTATTCTGTGGACAAAATCAAGAATACTGTTGCCGGCGGCCCGTCATATCTGAAATGGTGGAATCCCAAAATCACGAACAATAAGACCTTATATATTGGCAGGTTTAAAGGAAAAAGAGTTGACAATGCGGAAATATTGATAGATGAAGACGGCAAAACAATATATGTAATGCTTATGCGTGTATATTCTGACCCGAAAGCAATACAGCAGAAGCAATAATCTCTGATAAAAAAGAAGTCACTTTATAAGGAATTGAAACTATGAATTTTTATATCGTTGCCAAAAGAACATCGTTTGATGGTATTAACATGACAGGATATCAAAGTGATATGTTCCACGGAGATGAGCCTGAAGATAACATCAGGCAGGTAATTTATACTTATGGAGATAAGTTAGAGGAAAGAGTTCATTTAGAAGTAAATTTATTTAATCTGGCAGACATAATAAAGCCTTCCAGGCACCTGGTTGTGTCTGAAAAGATAAAAAATATTTTAGCAGACGTGAAAAATATTGCCTTTTTACAGGTAGCTTTTGATAAAATCATAAATGTTCCATATAGACCTGGAATGCTTCCTGATACACATAAAAATTTGTTTTCCCGCGAGCCTTACTCATTTACAAGTCTGTATGAACACGACCCTTCTTTGACAATAGGGAATTATTATGAGTTGATAGCTCCGGAGATATATATAATTGAGAAGAGCTATAGCGATCTTGCAGAATTTTGCTTTAAGTATCCAGGCAGTAATTATATGTATAAATTAAAACTATCAAGAACTATGCTGAATGATAATCCTGTTATATGGACATCAGACGGGGTAATTTTCAGAGATTTTGTATTTGAAAAAATTGAAAAATACTTTAACTGGGATTATTTCAAAAAGAATAGCATACCGCCTGTAGCTTGTCTGTAGTAAATCCGGACGCAATATGCAAAACAGGGTTCTGCTTTGGTGTTTTTACCATTACCGCCAGGGCGATTAGCCCCAACTAAAACGTAATGAAATTGCGGCCGAGGAGATAGCGGCCGACGATGAATGACGAGAGCATCGCGCCAAGCACGCCCGGAATCAGTGAACTCTGTCCGACGGCATAAAAATTCCGAACCGGCAGACGGCCGAACAGGTTTTGTTCGCCGACTTTGTGCACAATACCGTACGCCGAGCCGGTCGGCGGGAGATAATCCTCAAAGGTTAAAGTGGACGAAGTGCTCAGGACATTTATTTTCCCGGCATACTCCGGATAAACTTTTTCAATTTTTTTAACCATCGCGTCGGCGCGGCGCGCTTTATACTGCTGATACGACGCGTCATTTTTCCGGCAGACGGCATTTTCCCAGCGGTCGGCTTCTCCGGGAAATTCGTTTTCGAAAGCGCAGAGCACGCTGACCTTATCATTGCCGACGGATTCAACTCCGGTAAGAATCGCCATCGCGCAGGCCACGGAATCCGGGCTGATGATCTCGTTGAGATTGTCTCTGGTTAGATACGAAGTCAGCGCGGGTGAAACCGGACGTTCTGTCTGAATGGTCGCAAACAGCGAGAAGAATGAAAAGCTTTCTTCGTATTTCTCCACCGCCTGACGGGTCGCCTCCGGCACGGCATCCTCCGGCAGGATTGAAATGATTGAGCGCGGATGAATCGCCAGAATGCAGTTCCCGAAATGACAGGTCGCGCCGCCGGACAGCGTCACGGCGCTGATGGTTTTGCCGCTGCGTTTTGCAATGCCGGAAATTTCCGTGCCGGTCATAATATCGATATTTAATTCCTTCGCCTGCCGCTTGAATGAATTGATAAAAGCATCTCCGCCCACGGCCACTCTGGCCATGGATTTATGCATCCCGACCGCCGCCCGGCAGTGCATGGACAGCGGCATGACTGACGGCGGACTGCCGTAGCAGAGCGCGACATTGGCCAGGACAGTCTGCAGCCGGGTATCGGCGGTAATCGAGTCAAGATATTGCTGCAGCGGGATAAAATCTTCGTCAAGCTGCCGCATCAGATCAAACAGCTCTTCGGTATTCAGCTTTTTCAGATCCATGAACGGAGTGCGCCGTTCAATATCCTCCTCCGTCTGCAAATATTGGTCGATAGCTTCGTCTTCGCCGGGAAAGTATTTTTTCAGCGCCCTGCCGGCGGCATCCATGCCGGAGGGCATTTCATACATCGAATCAGAGTTTTCCAGATAGATGCGGTTGGTCTTCGGATCATCCAGGAATTCAGGGCGGACATCCTGTTCCATTCCGAGCGCGCGCAGCATGTCTGAAAGCAGGCCGCCGAAACCGCCGGTGAAGTGAAACCCGGTATCAAAAGGAATGCCTTTACATTTAAACCGGCGCATGCAGCCGCCGATGGCGGACTGCTTTTCAATCAGCAGCACTTTGCGTCCGGATTTCGCCAGCAGCAGCGCCATCGTCATGCCGCTGATACCGCTGCCGACGACCAGATCATCGTATTTCAAGTCCGGTTTATCCATTGTTTAAACCCCAAAAAAGCTGTTGAACCTTATAAAACCATTTTTTAATCCCGCAGGTGCGGGAAAGCATCCCGCAGTCGCGGGACTAACCCGAGAGTTAGCAAGACACAGAGATATCCATGCTTTCCGGTTTCACGGTTTCACGGTTTTACGGTTTTACGGTTTGACTGTAATACCGTTAAGCTGTAATGCCGTAATACCGCTTTATTCTGACTCCTGAATTCCTGTCTTCCTGGTTGAGGGTTAAGCCCGCCCGCCTAAACTTAAATCACCAGCCCGCCGTTAACGGCTATAACCTGTCCGTGAATATACATATCCGGCTCGGCGGCGAGAAATCCGATAACTGCGGCGACCTCTTCCGCCTGACCGAAACGGTTCAGCGGGATCATCGGCAGAATTTTATCTTTCGGCAGTTCCGCGGTCATATCGGTCTCGATCACGCCGGGCGATACCGCGTTGACCAGAATATTCCGTTTGCCGATTTCCCGGGCGAGGGCCTTCATTGCGCCGATCAGCCCGGCTTTGGAGGCGGAATAATTGACCTGTCCGGCCTGTCCGGTCTGACCGGAGGCGGAGGTGACAATGATGATGCGTCCGCTTTTTCTGGACAGCATGGGAACAATAAACGGCTGAACCGCGTTATAGAAGCCGTCAAGATTGACGCGCATGACGTCATCC